>DAOVNB010000056.1 GCA_030630425.1 archaeon
AAGCTCAATTTCTATATACCAATCACCTTCAATATTTATTGGCCTTAGTTTTGTTTCCTGTAGGCCGAATGCAGATAGCCGGGTGTTTAGAACGGTTATTGCTTCATCTACAATGGGTTTTGTCGGTTCTTCAGGAAGAACTAATGCTCTTACACCTCCCTGAAGGTCAAGACCCTTTACAATATTTGTTTCAAGCTCCATTGTCCCGGAATCTCCCGGATATGCGCGAGGGCCAATAGCGGCAATAGCGCCTAAAATTATCAGAATCGTGAATATTATTCGCGGCTCCTTTAAAAATCGGACCCATTTACCGTCTGCACTCATTTGAATTTCCTCGCAGTGTATAGTTTTAATATTCCTACATTTTGAAGCCAAGTGTAGAATATGTCGGCGGTAAGACCCATAATTATCACAAAAGCTATTTCGTCAAGCACAACAGAAGTTGAGACAAGATAAAGCACAATCATCGCAATTATTGATGTCAGCGACATTGTCATTCCTGTTTTTATTGAGGATTTTATTCTCTCATCAACAGTTCCTTCACCACGCCGTTTTAACACTCTTGTTGAAAGAAGTATGTCTGTGTCTATTGAATATCCTATAAGTATGAGGAGCCCTGCAACAGTTGCCATTGAAAGGTTTATTCCAATAATATTCATCCCGAAAACAGCCGTTGCGACATCTGCAAAACTTGCAAGAATGATTGCAAGGGAAGGGACAAATGACCTAAACAACAGAAAAACAATTATGCTCATAAGCACATATGCTGTAAGAACGGCCTTTATTGTTTGTGAAAAGAATGCCGCCCCAAGAGATGCGCCGATTGTATGTGTTGTGGATGCCGTGATATCAATATTTGACAATTGTGCTATTTTTTCCAGGGTGTCTTTTTTTATTTCTTTTTTGGATTCAATTGTTATTGTGTTTGCTCCTGAAAGTTTCTTTACAATAACAGTTTCTCCAAGAATTTCTTCTGCATTTTTTTTGATTATTGTAATATCTATTACACCATCAACTTCTACAATTGCCTGCGTGCCTCCGGTAAAATCAATACCTAACGGAACAACAGAGCCTGTTTGAAGTTGCTGGTTTCCAAGAAATAGAACAACAAATAATAGAACAAACACAGATACTAAAAGACCCGATTTGTAATTTTTCAATAATTTGTCAAGAAAAATGTCAAAATTCATGTCAACAAGTTATGCAGTATGCTTTATATTCTTTATGTCTTTTTTATACAAGAAATGAAAAAAGTGGGGTGTTCTATGGAACACAAATTAGTTTTGTGCCCTCATAGATATCATTTTGTTTATTCTTGTTACTTCCTTCCAATTTCCCCGTAAAGCCATCTGGCTCTTCATTTCAATCAAATTTTCTAAATTCACATAGATCACCGATATGTTTGTATTGTTTGTTTTATCTCCCATAAGAATTTGTGCTATATTCCTTTGTCTTCCTTCAAAGGTATGTCTAAAAGACCAATAACCGTAGCACGCAAATTCAAAATTAAACAAAATTCAAAAAAGAAGTTTTGTTGTTTTATACTTATATGTTTTTAGGTTTATAAGGTTTTCTATTGTGGGGTATATAATTTTGATGTTACTTGCTTGAGAAGAAATCCATAGGAACCCAGTCTTTGTCCTCTTTCTTTTTTTCAGGCTCTTTTTGTGGTGCGGCTGCGGGTTCAGGCCATATAGTTTTTGTTGGTTCCGGGATTGCCCCGAATCCTGTTGTTTGCGGTTCTCTTTCTCTTGATTGCATTGCAGAATCCATGATTGAACCAAGAAAACTTGACCCTTGCGGTTTTTGCGTATTATTGAATGTGCTTTGGCTTTGTTGTGGTGTGTTTTCCTGCAGGCTGCCAAAAGGGCTTGAGTGGTTCGTAGTTGTTCGCTCTTGAGAAAAACGGTCCTGTGTTCCCGGCGTTGCAAAGGACGGTGTTTTGTTTTCAAATGAGTTAAACGGGCTTGTTTGCATATTTGTTTGCTGCGGTTCGGGGCGCGGATACCCAGTTCCAAAGTCACCAATCCTGTTGTCCGGACGGTTTATTTTTTCCTGCCGTTCTTCTTCTTTTATTTTGTCTATTTCTTCTTGTAATTGTTTTTGCTTTTCAGGATCAATATCCGGGTTGTCCCGTCGCCCGTATTCAAAAAGAGAATCGAATTTTGATTTAGGCCCTGTGAGTGGTTCCGGTTTTTCCTGCATTCTTTCTTTAGGGGTGTATGCGTATCTAAAATTGTCTGTGTCTTTCAGTTCCATATATTTTTTCTTTGTTTTCGCATTCCAGGAGCCTTTTTTTTGCATACATGCTGCTGTTCCAAGAGATGCAATTGCAAGACCGAAATATAGTTCCCACATAGTAATTCCTTTACACGACCATATATTTTAATGTTTGCATTATTTCCAGTGTTCGAGTGCGCATTTAAGTTCAGGCGCTGTTTTAGCGTATGAGTTTAGCGGTATTTTTTTCATATACGCGTCTGTTGCCTGCCTTATTGCTTTAGCCCCCGCGATTGTGCCATGGGGATGGCCATGGCATCCGCCGCCAAACTGGGCAACAATGTTTGTTCCCATCTTTGATAGTAATTTAGGGATGTGTCCCGGATGAAGGCCGCCTGAAGCTACTGCAAGGGCTGTCTTTATATTTTGCCAGTCCTGCCCTAGTGTATTTTCTGTGGCCTGTGTTTTTGAATTTTCAATCGCATTTTCAATATCCACGACTTCATCTTTTCCACCAGTCATTTTTCCTACCTGTGCTGTTCCGATATGCAGCTGGTCTGCGCCAATCAATCGCGCTACTTTTGCAAGCACCAGCATGGAAATGCCATGCTTCGGGTTTCGTGTAACTGCTGCATGCATTGCCCGGTGCGCATGTATCACAAGCCCCAAATTTGCATTCCTTAATGTCTGAAGCGCGGACCATCCAAGTGTCAGTATATCTACCATGATGTATTCTCCGCCATGTTGTTTCACAAGCTTTGCCCTTCGAAGCATCTCTGTTGTTTCTGCGGTTACATTAGGCATGTATATTTTTTTCTCACCTGTTTTTCTTTCTGCAAGATTTCTTGCATAGAGTGTTTCTTTTACTCTCAAATCGAAATTATTAAAGCTCATAGATGTGAGGTTCTCATCATCTTTTACAATATCAAGGCCGCCAACCCATGCGTTGTATGCAACTTGTGCATGCTCTTTTTCATTTAGGCCGACTTTTGGTTTTATTATAGTTCCTACAAGCGGTCTTTTTTTTATTTTTGTGAGTGTTCTAATACCTTCAATACCGAACGCAGGCCCTTTAAAACTTTCCACAATGGATTTTGGAAAACGAATATCGACAAGCCGCAAGTTTTTAACAACAGACATTCCGAAAATATTTCCTGCAATGGATGACAGGATTTCAGGCATGTTTGCGTTTTCAAAAAGGTCTTTTGTGTATGCGATTTTTACCATTTTTCTTTTTTTATCAATTGAAAAAACAGTCGGTTTTAGTTTTTTTGCAATCCGTGGATTCATTGTAGATATTTCGGTCCAGGTGCCTATTGACGACTCCGCGGCCAGATGTTCACACGCAGTTTCAATAGATATCTTGTTTGGCTCAACGTGATAAAGTACCACAAGGTCGTTTTTTGTGGGTGTATATTTAAGGTCAATATAGTCCATTGTCTTATCCATTTGTATCATCTCCAAAAAGTATGTCTTTTTTTATTCCTGCTTCTTCTGCCAGCTCAAAATATGTTTTTGTGATATATTCTGTTTCGTTATAGCCCAATAGTTTTGCTGCTGTAGGGATATCTTTTTCTTTTCCTTCAATTTCTATAAATTTGCCGAATGGAAGCTCATCAAGCACAATCTCTGTTTTTTTGAAGGTCCATGTTTCCCGATTTTTTTCATAGCGCAATTTTTTATCAAAACCCAAGCGCATAAGGAAAAGTTCTGCTTTTTTAGCATCTGGTATTTCAAACTCAATCTCTTCTCTTTTTTTCGTGTTTGTGTTTTCTCTTGGGCCTTTAAAGCATAGTGTTGCTTTTTTTGTCTTTTCTTACCCTTAAAAAACAGTCTTTTTTCTTTAATTCTTTTTTGTCATTGTCAAAAACAATATTTTTTTCAAAAACCGAATTTATTTTCTTTGCGCCAAGAGACTTTAATTTTTCCTGTATTTTTTTGAAATCATCTACTTTGATTTTTACTTCGGTTTCAATCATAAAAGCCACTTATGTTAGTATTTGCCGCGCTCGGTTATGACCGCTTCAATCAGGCTCCACGGAGTCATGTCAAATGCAGGGTTTTTTGTGTCTGCACCTTTTAAGGTCCTTAAGTCAATTACTTCTTTTGAGGGGCGCTCTTCAATCATTATTGTTTTTCGCCGGTCAATTTTTAGGGTATTTCCAAGAAAATAAACCCGTGTCCCTGCTTTCTTTGCCGCAAGCGCAATCATATATGAGCCGATTTTGTTATAAACACCTTCTTCTCTTATTGAATCAATACCCATTATTACTGCATTCGTCTGTTTCATAAAACTCGATGCTGCAGAATCAACAATGTATGTAACAGGAATTCCTGCATCCATAAGCTCTCTTGCAGTTATTTTCCCCTGGAGTGCCGGTCTTGTTTCTGTTACAATAACCCTAAAATTTTTGCCTTCTCTTTTTGCCATCTTAAATGCTGCAACAACCTCACTTGAATGGCAGTGTGTCATGTATGTGGCGCCTTCAGCTATGACTGTTTGTGTGTGTGCTGCTATTTTTTCTTTAGCGTCATCAAGAAATAAAAGAAGATCTTCAAAAACAGATTCGTTTCTCTTGGTTTTTATTATCTCAATTGCGTTGTGCAGGGGAGATGCGGTTGGTCGTGTTTTTTCAAGCCGATTGCACATATATTCAAAATCATCACCAAAACCAGACACTTCATGAATTTTTTTCAATATTTCAATGCCTGCAATAGCAATAGCACGGGCTCCCTGTATTTTGAGATTTTTGATGTCTTTTATTGTCTTTTCAATATTATTTAACTCCATATTATATTTTATGTGTGCTGGGAGTATATATGTTTTGAAGAATTAGGCCCTTTTTTGGCATGATTTTTAATTGAGATATGATTGGTTTCTGATTAGCCCCATTTGCCTAATGTTGTCTGTTTTTTCTGCTCTTTTAGAATATCCAGTTTTTTTAGCATGGAAGCAACTCGTTCATCTGAAAAATTATGCTTTTCACACAATATTTTTTTTATTTTTTCGGGGTCTGCCTCTTTTTGTGTAATGTCTAAGTCATTTTCTGTTGGGGGGTTCATGAAAAAATCACATATTTCTTTTGGTTGTATGTTAAAATTCCATTCAATG
>DAOVNB010000001.1 GCA_030630425.1 archaeon
CAGAACTCCTTATTATTCTGTGCAAGTTCCGTAATCGGCATTTCATGGCCGCATCCACAACGGTAAAACTTTCTTATCATGGTTTCACCGGTTTTTCTAATGGCAATGGTTTTTTTTGACAAAAAACCGCAAAAAGATATCTTCCTTTAGGTGTTCTATATTCTGCAATGGGAATGTGGGAATATCCTGTTGTATTTTTTGGATCTTCCACAGTCCTCACTAATTCATCACGCATTTTTTCTGTTATTTTCATCAATTCCACCTGCTTAAAACGCCTGCAACGAACTGCTTGCTTTTTTCTGCTGCAACCACTTTGTCGTTAAGTTCTACTGCTTTTTTTCTGAATAATTTGCCTAACATTTGACTAATACCCCCTGTTTTTTTTCGTAAATTTTGGCGCACCCCTCACATAAAGACGCCACCAAGCGATTATCTTTAAAAATATCTATCCAACCATGAACCTCTAACCCGCACGCAGTACATTTTTGAGGGGCGTTAACCTTTCCTTTGTCATTGATAAAGGTTACTACTGTCTTTTTTGGCTTGAAACCCTCGCACATATCTAAAATATCTGTCATTTGTCCTCGGCCTCAACAGCGGTTTTTTTGTTTGCAAATTCTACTTTCATTTCCTTAAGTATTTCTGTGGTTTTGCGCTCACTTTGCGAAACATGGCGGTGTTTTTGTATTATTCCTAAACACTTGCCGCACCGTTGCCCTACAAGTTCGTTTCTGTGTTCCGCCGGTATTTCGCAGGTGCAATATTTCTGTTCAAGTCCTGTCATGTTCGAAAATCTGATAAGCATTTTTGGGGTTATTTCAAGCCCGAATTTCTTTGTTATTAACATAGCCCGCCCTGTCGCGTAGGTTATGTCGTCCTGTATGTATTCAACGGATTTTAGAATGTAATGTTTGATTTCTTCCTTTTTTTCCGGGGTGTATGCATCGTTTTCGTTTATGAGTTGCAGATATTCTTCTATACTCATGCCCTGCTTTACTTTGATTTGTTGAAGTTTTACTTTAAGTGTTGTAACTTCCTGCTCTTTTTCATCTATTTTTTTTAGGATTTCGTTTTTTGAGTCCGAAACACCCGTTACAATCTCTAAAAATTGGTTCATTGCTTGAGAACAATTAATTCTTTTCTTTTGTGCGTTATCCCAAAGTTCCTTATCTACCCAAACCGCCCGTTGTATTTTCATGCAACAAGCCCCCCTGTCTGTATAGGGCTATATAGACCGATTATATAGTCTATATAGGAAAAATAACTGTTTTTTAGAGATATATATATTTTTTCATTTTCCTGTTGTTGGTTCTTTTGAATTACTATACTGTATAGTACTGTATAGACTAAGTTCTTAAGAAACATAGGAGAAAAATAAAAATATATATCAAAACCACAATCAAACTCACTTCTTAAATGCTCGCCGGGACCACTACATAGTACCGCATGGTTGCGATTTAGAACGGAATTTGAAATATTTTTTCCAATTTTCGGATTTAAATTGCTATCTTTCATAATCATACCTGTTCGTCTTTTAAGTGAGGTATGTAACCGCAGGCCTTCAAGATGTTTGTGCATCTTGGGGGCCGCTTTATGCGGTCTCAACCTTAATTAATTTGAATTGTGTTTTGTCGCTTGTTTGCGTTAACATCATATTTAGCATTGATACCTCTCGTTCTATTTTCTCTTTTTTTCTTTGGATATTAAGCTGCAAATTTGTCATTGTTGTGTATAGGAACACAACACATATAAACCTTTCGGTTGCCATTCCGATACACTATACGAAGACACACATTTTAACAAAAACAAAAGCAGTAAAGTATATATACCCCCATCTATTCAGGCACACGACCGCCACAGCATTATTCAAACAATATTCTCAACAGAATGTGTATAAGCCCATGAATTTATTCGTGGGTTATTGACGCATGGCGGAAGATTACAAGAAACGCCAAAAAGAGCGATTCTAAGCCCCTCAACTATCCCGACATGGAAACTACCCACACATAGACAATCGTTCAAAACCTATGTGCTTCCGTCCCCCTTAGAAAAGATTAGCGACCTTTCGTTTAACCCTTCGGATATCCTGATCTATTCGGTTGAAGTCAAGAGCCAGGCGGAAGTTATGCTGCTCTACGCTAACCTGCGGCATAACTATTTTTGATATCTGTTTCTGGGGGATTTTTATACCCATACCACTCTGCAGATCAATTCTGATATTTTTTCTGTCGCCCATATTAAATCAACCTCATTTATTTAATGCCCTGTATATGTAATATCCCAGAACAATACCCAGGCAAAGCCCAAAATATTTCATAGCCATGGCTGAATATGCATTTACAATCAACCCGGAACTTCCAATTATAAGGAAATAAATAGATGCAAAAGCCCCTGCATAGGTAAAATTCTTTGTCTTTAAATGCATAACTCCGAAAAGTATAAACCCAAGGAACCAGAAGAAAACACCATAGGGAAAATAATAATTGAAAAGCTGTACATAAAAGCTTTGGTACTCTCCGCCAAGTGCCTTATCGTATAATTGCTGTGTCAGTGTCATATAATCACAATACATCTGTCCTGTTTCTGAATATCTCCAATATTGCAGCCCCTATGATGAGGCCCGTGATTGTTCTTAAAAAGAACAAAAGATGATCCACAAGAGATGTAACCCCTGCGTTGTTTGAATACCAAGGCTGGAAGAATTGCTTAATCCAACCCCATGAAAGAGTATCTATAACCGAGTTCAGCACATTAATTGTTGATTGGTCCTGTTCGTTCTGGTCTATGGCAGACATGTTGTCCGGGAGATTTATTGTCATTGTGTTTTCAAAGTACATGCTGTTGTTGAAAAGCCCGGTTACAACAACTAAACCAATCCCTGCCTGGATACACAATATCAGCAGCGCGAGTTCAACAGCTTTCATATCACTGGCCCCCTTGCTTGATGTATGTAATTATTCCCAGTATAAGCAACAACGCTATGAACACCACACCAACAGCCGGAATTGCAAGCCACCCAATGCTATAATATGTGGCTACCATCATAAACAGCACAACACTACCACCGACAATGCTTTTTCTTGTCACAAGGCCCCCGACAAGAATCAGCGACAATAATGAAAACAGTTGGTACCCCAAAGAGCTTAAACCAATATCGAACGCGATTGTAGGGAATACACCTATACTGAAAGACACCGGCGAATTTCCGAAAGTTTCATGATCTATCAAAAATTCAACAGTGAAGCTCTGGTTTGAATAATTTGAGATGTTGTATTCCAGATTAACACTGTTTGTGCTGACATAATTTACTGCCTGGAACACAGTCCCATTCTCAAAATAAATCGTGATGTTCAGTTCTTCTGTCTGGTTTGTGTCGTCATTATAAACAACATACAGGGTTGTCCTGGCATCATCCGTCCAGGCGTTCATAAGAAGATTGTCTGCGATAAGCGTTGCCTGTGGGTTTAGATTCATTGTAATTTGTCCCAGTTCTTTAGTTGCCGGCGCCACAATAGTAATCCTTCCAAATTCTGTGTATGCCCCGTTTGAGTCCCGCGAGCGGATTAAATAATCCACATCTTCAAGCAGGTATGCAGAAAAGGAGTGGCTTATATCGAAATACCCCTCTGTGATTATGACGGCTTCGCTTTGGATCTCTTTGTATATCTGCAGAAGTTCGCTGTAGTGGCTTATATCAACCATAATAAAATCAATCCTATCCAGTGGGTTTACAAACGCGTCTGTGACATAGAAATTAAGAATAACAACATCCGATGCCGAAGGATAGAACTGCCTTGAATAGTATGCGTCCGCCGTATAGGCCACACGAAGCGAGGCCTTGTCGATATATTCGGATGAGGCAATAATAAATTTTGTCTCATTGTCTTCTATCGGGATGTATGTTTCGCCGCTTGAACAATGAATTATGCTTGTGAGTGTTGCGTTTGGCGGAAATAATGGGGTTCCTGTCATTTCATCAAGCACATTGTACTCTGTATAGGGATTTATCTGTGTGTAGTCTTCAATCACTACAACATCCCCTGTGACTGCGGTTGTTGAATGGCTGTTGTTCACATAATAATTCCCGAAATAGACCACAAAAGAGGACATGCCGGTATTGTTTACAATTATATGATACCCCCCGGTCGTGTTAACCCATGTCGCCGTTGCATTCACTATATACACATCACCCAAATTCTCACGCACAAGGTTTTGAATGACCGGCGTTGTGAAATTAAGGGTTGTAATGTTTGTTGTTGTAGTAATTGTTTTTGAAAATGCGAAAGTGCTGTTGCTTGTGCAGGATATTAATGGGTTCACAAGAAGTGAGTTTGATTTGTTTGTTGGTTTGTAGTTAGTTGTTTCTGCATACACATCACAG
The DNA here is from genome assembly GCA_030630425.1 of archaeon. Classification (GTDB taxonomy): domain Archaea; phylum EX4484-52; class EX4484-52; order EX4484-52; family B79-G9; genus GLR112. Next base: position 4,382 of record DAOVNB010000001.1, read on the forward strand.
ATTGACGAATAGCTCCCGGCCCCCACAGTAAGCGTGTAGGGGCTTGAGATTGAAACGCTGTTTATTTTGAATGTTGTTGAACCTTCCGGAGCAGAACAGTTTATAGTCGTTGTCTGGCTTTCAAGCAACGACCACCCTAAAGAGGATGTAAGCGTTATTGGGTTATCGCTCTTTTCCTGCAGGCTTGCGTTTAGCTGCACAATAGCGGAATTGTTGAGTGTCCGTTCGTATGTCGAGTTGTAGAAATACAGCGAGCTTGAGCCGTCCGATATGGTGATGTTCGTTGAGCCGGTCGGCAAAGTGTCCCATTCAAAAATAGAGGGATTGTTGAGCGTGCTGTTGCTATAATTCACAGTCCCGTTTGTGATGTATATGTCCCAGTCTGTCATGCTTGCGTTTGTCTCATTATTGAAAACAGACACATTCAAACCCATCCAGACATAATAATTTACATCATCATCACTTGTGTCTGTGTAGTCGCTGCAATGAACGCTTACATTATACGAACCGCCTGTTTTTGTCAGGGTTGTTGTGTATGTGGTGTTTGTGGTTTCGTTGCTTAGAAGCGCGCCATCGTTGTATATTGCGCACCAAAACGCGGGGCTGTCAGTATCCGAAATAGTCACATTGACGGGTATGCTTGTAGTGTAATATGTGGTGTTTGCCGGGTTGTTTAGTGTTATGATTGGTGGGGTGTTGCCTGTTTGGTTCTCTTCCGCTCCTATTATCGCTGTCGGTTCTGTCGCGTTGTACTTTCTATAAAACACCCAGTCAACCCATATATCACTGCCTGTGTTCTTTGCGAGAAATATAGTTCCCAAAGCATCTACAGGAACATTTGTTGATATTGTTTTTTTCAATACATTATTATTATAATATTTTACGCTTGCGGGAGTCCATACCATCTTTAGTGTCTGGTAGTCTGTGCTTAGTGTGGTTGTCCGTGATTCTGATGTTATCACTGCTTCCAACGAGTTCACATAGGACTTCGTTCCGCCGTCATTCTGAAAAAAGGCATTATCTAAGCTTCCGGATGTGGTTCCGTCTGCGCTTCTCTCATCCAGCCCGAAATATGTACCGTCCTGTTCAGCCATCTTCATTCTTGCTTCCATGACATACTGGCCTGCGGTATATTGTGTCTTTGCGCCCAAAGAAAGATAATTGTTGCCCGTATCTAAGGTCAATATCCCGCCGGCTTCGGTTATTGTTCCGGTTGTGAGCCAGGTATCATCCCATTTCGTTGTATTTAGGCTCCCATCATCAAAATTATCTCCGAAAAACATTGTTGTGTCTATATCACTTAAACTTGCTGCAGAACCATTTCCATAATAACAATACGATTTTATTGTGCTTGTTGTGGTTGTATCCATTTTAAGCCAGATGTATGCCCATTCACTGTCTGCTTTGCTTTCTATCCAGTGATTGAGCAGGACACCGCCGTCAGAATAGCATTTGAAATCGTCCATGTCTGCCTGCTGATATGGGGAGTAGGTCCAATTAAAAGAAACCTGATAATCAGTATTTGTACTCCCACTTGTGTTTATGGCCTTTCGGTATCCATAATTTGAATCGTCCCACGCATGCGCCGGCGCAAGAGCTAAGAGAAATATACAGAGTCCAAACAATACCTTTTTATTCATAAAATCCCTTCTTTTCCTGCTCTTCTGCGGTTGTTTTGTATATCCACAACAAAATCACAACCACTATAAAAAAAAGAGAAAAATACATGGTCTTACTTCCGAAAGCGTAATCATCTGCATGCGCCGGAACCATTGCTGTAAATATATCGGCAAACATATCTATCTGCTGGGCGTAAATAACCCACAAAAGGCTGATAAAAACTATTGTTCCGACACCAACAACAACATGATAAACACCCATAATTACGCACCATTATAGACACTTGTGCCTTCCTTTTCGTAGAGTATTTTAATGGCGACATAAAGAAAAAGTGCCACTACAAGAATGAGTATCCCCAAACGCATTCCGAAGATGAAATTATCTGCTTTTCCAACATATACATCCCCTGTGACGCCTATTGTGGCGTTAGGGTTCATTGAAACAATTAACGGGTATATGTGGCCGCCCACAATAGTAATTCCCATAAAAAAGACAACAATGATTATAAATAATTCCGTAAGACCGCGTTCGCTTATATCAAAAATATCCATTTAGACCATTCCACTGCTGGGTTTTTCTAAATTTTTGAGGTGTAGAAGCACTGCAAGACCGCAAGCGACTATCAATATTATCAAGAAAACATCATAGATAAATGGTGTTGCTGCTACAAGGCTGTTGTATGTGGTGTTGTAGTTGCCTGTAAGGTTTTCAGGACCAATTAAATCCACAGACATATTCATCCCAAAAAGGCCAACAAACAGAAAAACAACTACTGTTATAATCGCGATTATTTTTTCATTCATGTAGATACCTCATAATACTTTATCGACATCTGCGAGTATGTTGTCTATGACTTTTAGTGATGTGTTAATTGACGAATCAACACCCCCTATTCTTACCGGATTAAATAACCCCCGGCCTGGCGGACCAATTCTCGGTTTTTTTATAGGCGCTTCTATGAGTGGGATTGTAACCGGCGGGGCCCGGATGTTAGGCATGCGCGGGGCTGTAGGAACTTGGGGGAGATTAATTGGTGAAGGCCTTTGTCTCTGCCTCGGCATTTGCGCCTGTTTAGGAAGCGGCGGGACAAACAGCTTGTGAGTGGGTGTTTCCGGCACCCTTATCTGTGCCATTCTTTGCGGGATATCAAAGATATTTCTCGGAATTGCCGGGGCTATTCTTCCTGCCTTTTTTTGTGTTGGCTCCATCACTGTTTCTATGTATCCTTGTGAAAGTGAAATCCCCCCAATACGCCCCATGTTCCCGGTATTAACTGCCGGGTGTCCGGTAAGTGATTGCCTTTGAATATTCTGCAGCGCGTTTTTAAGCACTGTGTCTGTCACTGATTGAGAACTTGCAAGCATCTGTTCAGGATTATAACTTTTTACCGGTGCCTGTTTTATACTTAATCTTAAAGAGCCTGGTGTTTTGGCACTCTTGCTTGATGTGTGTTTTATTGCCGCATTTACAACTTTATCTACATTATCGCTTTTCAGCCAGCTAAAATCTAAGGGTTTATTTGATGGTTTATGTTGGGTTCTTATATGAACTTTGCCGAGAGTTGCGATGCGCAGTTCCTGCAGGTGCAATGTGCGCTTTAGAAGGTTGCCGACTTTTGCGTTTATGTCTGTTGCGCCGTGCGTTACCGGGCTTTTAAGATTTCCGCCTGAAATTGTCCTATATCCGCCGGCGTATGTTCCTTTTGTTGCAGGCATCTTTCCTGTGTGTTTTGCGTTTAAGAACTTTCCGCGTTCTGCGCCGGCCTTTATTGTATAATCTCCGAGTTGTAGTTTTCCCGGAGCTTTAATATTTTGATATATGTTTAAGTCTGTGGCCTTTGCATGCCCTTTAAGTTTCATTGTTGGTTTTGTATAGTCTGCGATATCAAGGCGTGTTTTTAAGTGTTTTTCTGTGATTTTTGGTGTGTGTTTTCCACCCATAACCTTTTTCATTACAGTGTTTATATTCCCCTCAAAATCAGTCTTTGACGCTTTTAGGTGCGGTTTGCTGCCCGGTGTTGTAACTCTTATATTGCTTGAGCCTCGCACAAAGAATCCTTTTTTATTGAAGTTCATAATTGTGTATAAGTTAAGCCTCTGTGTTGTTTTTTTAGGTTTTCCGAACATCCGTTTTGTTACCATATCCATTTTTCCAAACAGCGAGCTTTCAGCATGCTTTCCCTGGACGGCATAATGTTCGCGGCCTGTGAATTTAGCATCTATGATTTTTGGTTTGTTGATGTGCTTTCCTGTAGATTTTACGCCAGATGTCAAAAGCCCAGTTCCTACAAGATCGCGGACTATCTGACCTGCAGCTTCGCCAACATCCCCTTTATCAACTTTTTGTTTTATGTTCTGACCTTCAAGAATTGCAAGACTTCCACCAACACCCACAGCAGTCCCTTTAATTGCTGTATGACCTATGGCGGTTTTTGATGCCTTTGTAACCCAAGGCAACGCCTTTAAGCTCCCACCAACGGCACCGATTGCTTTACCTACAGCACCCATCATTGCCGCCTGAGTTACGGGGTTGCCAATAATATGTTTTTGTTTTGCTTTAAGGTCATGCCTTTCGTCATAAGCCATTTTCATACGGCGTGTGATTGCATCTTCTGTAGTCTTTATATTTTTTGATTTTGTTTCTAATCCTAAAACAGCGCCAATATACGCCATGCCCTCAGTAGAAAACAATGTAGATGCATGAAGTCCTGTCTTTTGAAGTGGCGAAGCTTTTTCATATATTTTTTTATAGATTCGCGAATCATTAATGTCTATGGAACGACCATCTTGGGCGGTTTTAACATTCTTAATAGTGGTGGGACTATATGTTATTAGTGAGTCTATTGGTGATTGGGTTATTGGTGATGAAGGGGAAGCGGTAGGTCGTCTTGTTGCGTTCTTTGTCGGTTCTGTCTTGGTTTTAGCGCCGTGGAAAAAACCATCCAAAGAGTGACCTGCAAGCTGTTGCGCGACTTTTTTCTGTTGGGCCTTGGCACTGGTAACATGTGTTACTGTTTTTAAATCCGCGCCAACATTTTTCTTTGCGGCTGCAAGTTCCTTTTCACTGCGCGCAACATTCCCCAATGCCTCTTTCTTAGTGATTGCCCGGTTGCCGTGGATGAAACGCGCCCCCTCTGGCGCCGCTCTTATAGCCTTTCTTTGTTCTGCAAGGGATTGCTCATATTCCGCAATCTGCTTTTTCTGCTGCTCTAAACGGGATTTTGATATGCGCAAGTTCTTGTCTGTGCCGGGGATCCTGTAATACCCTATAGCCCCGGAATAAATATGTCCTTGCTCTTTAGCCTCTTTATGGCTTATGGATGGCCTGGCCTTCTCGATATCGAACTGCTCCTGTCCGGGTTTCGGTGTGTGTTTTTGAACGCCGGGGCTTGAAGAATCAGAATATATCTGTTTATCTCTTGATACATCGATAGGTTTTGAAGAACCGCTTGTAACACGGCGTTTCACAACATTGTCTTTGCCGACAAAATAAGAGCGATTGCGGGCCTCATTGACTGCTTTATTATGATCCACCTGCTCTTTTGTTCCGACAAATTTTGTTCCGGTCCGAGGATTAACCCATGAATGTTTTTCGTCACTCATGTAATTAAAAGAACCTGCGAAACATTTTTAAATGTGTTGGCAATTTTGAAGTTGAGAATAATGGGGGGTTGCCCCCCCAACCATCATGAAGATGGAAACCCAAGATTGTTGGTTCGATAGGGTTTATGCCATTGAGACTAAATTGCTGAAGTGGAGCGACCTTCTCCACTGAAGCCCTTTAGAACACCTATCGCTACACCAAGTGCTACGACAATGACCACGAGGATCAGTACATCAAATACTGTTCCTGTGTTCGATGCCAGACTGGTGTATGTGGTGTAAAAATCGCTTGTGTTCTCTATTGCTGTAATCACGGACACTTTTACGATCATGTACAGTCCTATGAACATAGCAACCAAGGCGGTAATTACACCAAGTGCCATCCCACTGAGGGATCCTTTTCTGGCCTGACTCTTACGGGTAGTCAGGTTCATGTAATATTGAGAACCTGCGAAACATTTTTAAATGTGTCGGTGGTTTGCCAAGAATGTTCAGATACCAACATAGATGAACAAACACAATTACCATGAGAATATGCAATAAACTCTACACCGCTTGCGTTGCAGTAATTCTCACAGTAAAAACCCGCATCCTGTTGTGAAATTAAAACAAGGGCGCTCATGGCTAAGAAGCTAATAAAAAGCATTCCTATAAGCTTGTCTTTTCGGTCTAATTTCATATTAACCACCAATAGCCACAGGCATTAATGTCGGTGCTGCGGAAGTCGCTGATGCGGTCGCCCCCATCAAAACAGGCCACGCAAATTTAATCGCAAATGCGATGCCTATTGCAACAATGAATATCGCGATTGCGTTGTTTATCCACTGGTTTTTACCCATATTCTCTAATTCTCTCTGTGCAACCAAATTTCTTAACATATCCTGTATTGAAACGCGGTTAAGCCCTGTATAGACAAAATCTTTCACAACAGACGACAGCCCGAGATATATGTTGTATTTTGTAACTTTTTCTTTACTCTTTTCGTCTTTAATTTCTTCTTTTTCGAGTTTGCCTTTTAACTTGCTTTTGGGTGTTTTCTGTATTATTTCCAATAATTCGGCAATCTCATCATCACTTAAACCCATATCTCCCAGTTCTAATTTTGTCTTTGGAACATCCAAAGGAACCGCCATTGAACGGTATAAATCACCATGAGCCACCATAATGCCAAGATTCGCGCAGGTTTTCAATGAGCCTGGAGAAAAAATTATGATCTCTTTTTGGTCTGTGATGCCTATGTTCTGAAACATTTTGACTATAGGCCGCACAAAAGAAGTTGTTGGTGTTTCAAGAAAAATAATTGAGTTTTTTTTCTTAACTGCCTTTTCAATCATTGAAAGCCCTTTATATTTGCTGTTTAGAAGCCCGCGAATAATATACCCGCCACCCAAACCAACTAAAGCCAATGCAAGAGATGTTATTAATGCCATATATTCACTTCCCTTTCTTTCTTTTAGGAACTTCATCACAATTCGGACATAGTCGCCTGTTTCCTATTAATTGTAATATGGCCCCGCATTTGTTACATTTCACGCAGACCACCCTTTCTTTTTTTATTTTTTGTAACAATTCCCTATATATTGGTTCTAACTCCGTGTATGCGTATTTTGCAAAAACAACAACCAACACAATTTTTGCAATCAACGCGACAAATGGTATGAAATTAAAATCTGCCATTCAATCCCTCAAAAAAGGCTTATGCCTTTTTTCTTCTGTGGCTCAAGGGATCCTTCGCCCCGCACAATACTTCTCGAGGATGTCATTTCCTTTACTGTAAAACCATCTTTGCCCCGGCTAAGCTGAACAATATACATCTGCTCCAACATATTGAAAAGAAGATTATAGTCCAGAACCATATTTGAACTGCCGCCCGCGTTGTTCTGCTCACTTACGGTTCCATCCGGATTAATAGTAGACACCTTCTGGTCGGTGTTTTCAAAAGATATGGTGTTCCCCCATTGATGATCCGGGACATGCCATTTCATCAATATACACCACTCCTTGAATTTCAACCGCAGGATCTTTATATCCATTTCATCAAAATTTCCGAAAACTGCAATCTCCCACAACACATAAAACTGTTTGCGAAAGTCGAGAGGGATTGAAGGGTTTGCAAGAAGCCAATCCACAGCCTGTAAAAGAGGGGTTTGCTGGGCATACATTTGTTTACTGACTGATTGCTGCGCCGCAACATTCAACGCGTCGGTACTATCCATGTAATTAAGAGAACCTGCGAAACATTTTTAAACCTTTCGCAGGTTCAATAGTTTTACTAACAGTTCCAAGCGACATCCGAAATTTAATAACTTTTAGGTAGTTATCTATTATGGGCGAAAATAAATTTTTAATGGATACCGTATCAGAAGGATGGAAGAAAGAATATGAAAAGTTTCTGTTGTCACAAAAATATTCTAAGGTATGTACTCTTTTAGGCCAGGCTCTTACAGAACCAACCCTGCAAAACGCAAAGACCGCCTATGGAACGGTCACTGATTATGTCTGTTCAATCCCCATATCTGTACTGCTTCATTCAGAGACACAAAAAACAAGAGACGAACTTGTTGCATCCTTGGATAAAATCGGTGTTGCGCTGTATGGGGATCTACGAAATCAAGAGGTATTAACAACCGTTGCTTCTATGGGGTTGGGTTTGGTGTGCGTCCGGACAGGTGTTCAGAACGAACTTAGAATAACCAACATCCCGAAAGTGATTATAGAAACAAGAAACATATTGATTGCTGCAGGGGATTTTGCGGTCACTTGTGGACTGCGTGTTTCTGTTTCTGAACGCAAGAAGAGAGGAAAAGACAAATTGCTGGAAGAGGAAGGATTTGAAAACGACAGTCTCGACAACGAAGAATAATTTTGGGTTCCGTAATTTTGCTAAGATTATAGCGAAACGCCAGAAAGAAAAAAACAGCGACACTTTTGTTATAATCTACGGACCGCGAAGAACAGGAAAAACAACACTGGGTTTCAATATATTGCTTCCGTATATGAAAGTGAAAAGAAAACAGTTTGCAAAAGGAAATACCACCTGGTGCATCCCGCCAAGATGGAAAACTATTTTTAAGGATTATTTTTCAGCCGACACAGAAGATGTTGTGCAAAAACTAAAGAACAGCCCGGAAGAAAGTTTTCTATTTATTGATGAAGGTATTGATGTTGTTTCCTGGCAGCACATGATGGAGCAGGCTCAAAAGAACCTGAATGAAGTTATACTCAAAGCAGGAAAGAGAAAATTGCTTACTATACTCATAACACCATCAATGAAGCTTCTTACAAAATCAGTACTATCAAACGCGCACTATCTTTTCTTAGTGCCTCATGAGCCCTTAAACGGCAAAAATAAGACATATCTTTTCCGTAACCATGAAAACCCCATCCTGCGTGAAAACATTCCCTTCGGCTTTAAAAGCATTGAAAAAGATGTGCTTAAAAATAAGTTCCTTTCTCAACAAGATAATTTTAAACGATACCTCAAAAAACAACCCTGCTACATAACGGAAATGAATTATTTGCCGACAAACCCCAAACTATATGAACTCTATGATCTCATGGTGAAAGAACCTTTGATTATGGCGGATAAAATTAAAAAGGGGGTTGTCCCTCTGGTGAAATATAAGAAACTTCAATATGTGCTGGATACATTACTATATAACCTGCATGTAGGGGAACAAAGAAAAGTTTCAGACATACACCGGCTCATGATTGATAAATTCGGGTTTCAGCTTTTGAGCCAGCCAACCATAAAAAAACATCTAAATACAATCAGCAGCACTCATATACACCCGGATTTACCGGATGAAGATTTATTTGATGAAAACATTGATGAAGGGAAAGAAAAAACAGATGATTCAGGCATTGAAGAGTTGGATTGCGAGACGGATGCTCTGGAATAATGCCAAAAATACAAAAATCAGATTAATGCCGGAAAGAACAATGTTTGCAGAAGAGCCCAAAATCGCCCCGGCTTCATTTACCGCAAAAGGTATGGTTGCACTATAGATCACATTAACAGTAAAGAAAATCGTTGAAATGATGGCCCACATAACGGCTTCCCGTTTATATGAAATCCAAAGAAGAACAACCCCCATAAGGATTATAAATATACAGATAATTGTTTCTGCCAACGCCATGATATTATAACACCCCCGAAACATTTTTAAATGTGTGTCCGTTTTGCCGTTTATCCCTGCAGTCGGAACATTCAAAAGCCCGCCTTCCACACAAAAAATTATCAAAATACCCGCATTCAATTACATTTTCAATACCTTCGAATTTTTTCCCGCAGGTCTGACAACAAACCCACAGGCCTTCTGTGTTGTGGTTGCCGGCATCCTCTAAACTCGTTCGCAGCCGCAGCTGACTTAAATTTAATTCTATTGCATCACCACCAATTTTATTAAAAACATCAACACTAAGAGTACTATTGCCGCCTGCATCCCCGCTTCAAACATTGGATCTCTTTGTTTGTTTATTTGTTCGCCTCCTTGCGGTAAACCGCCCTAAATGCCATAAACGCTATAGCGGACATTGCAGCGACAACCGCGTATGCAACCGCATTTTCAAAACAATCATTTACTAAGGCGTGTAATGAAAACAACACATGAAATATAATTAAAACAAAAAATACTCCCTCAATTATATTCATTTTTTTCATCAATCAAACACCCACCAAATAAAAGCATATAATAAAATCAAATAAGATACAAACATCAACTCATATTGCAATTCATTCAATAGGTTGATCCCAAGCAGTATTAAGAAAAGATATCCAAGACCTTTTTTGCTTTTTGTTTTTTTCTCAAAATACTTGCAGTCATTGTTCTTGTTGATGGTTGAATACCTCGCGTATATCTCTTTTCTTGTCAATGGGGTATCTTTGAATTTTATAGTTTTTGGATGGCCACAGTTTAAATTTCCATGATGGCCGCAGTATTCACAATCATCACAATATACTTTTTCTTTTATCATTCAAAACACCTTACCTGCCCGTTTTATAAACAAATAAATAATACATTGATGAAATTAGTAATGCCCCTAAATAAGATTCTAATGGGGGTTTTTTAAATCCCAGAACCCAAAAACTAAAATACAAAGCAAAAGATAATAGGATGGTTCCAGCAATACATGAAGCTCCAAAATTCTTTTTTTCTTTCATCAAATCACCATCCACAAATCTTTTTTATTTAATCCTTTAATTCCAGGGCTGTTAGCCCCAACACAATTAATACAATAATCCCTAATTTTTCAATGAAAGGGTTATTCATGATCCAACCTGCAACCCCCAAAAAAAATAAACACATTAATCTTCGTAGTATTTTCTTCAACAAATCACCAACCTAATAGGAAACTTAAAGAACACAAGCCCCCAGCCAAAAAGAAATATGCAATTTCGTTCATTCTTTAGCCTCTGTCTTGTTTTCTTCACTGCCTGATTCTTCTTTATCTGAACCCATAGTCCATAATAAAGAACCGACAAAAAAACATATCAAAAAAACTGCAGCATTTGCACCTACATAAGCCAAACCAATCATTGTTGCAAACACCATTAAAATCAACGCAATTATTCTCATCATCCAAATCACCATACCTATTTAACATAAATGCCCTGTTTTTGTCAATCATCCATATTGCTGAATAAAAATATTGCCTTAAAATCGTTCTGTAACACAAAAGGGGGGTTTTTGGAAAAGTTGTGTTACAATTTGCACAATTACCCCAACCTAACGGGGCAAAACAGGGCAAAAACAACCGACTTTATGAACAATTTTAATTTTTCATTCGTGAGTTTTCCCCCGTTTTTTTGATTGTGTTACAAAAGTTTGCAAACTTTTGCAATGAAAATATGAATTTTCTTCTAAACCATTTTTTAAGAGTAATATTAATACGGCATAAATCATTGCAAGTATTGGGTATGTTATCAAACATAGACCTATTGGGCCACCAAAACAAAGGCCATAAAATACACCGGTATGAAAATGTCCTTTGATATTTTCTCTTATATCTTCTTTCATTTCATAAGCCCCCTGCAGTTGCATTTATTTGTGCAATCTTGTATGCCTCTTCAACAAGCCGTGTTTCATTTATAGAAACAGTTATATTTTCAATTCGGACTGCTTCAAGCATAGATACGATGAATTGTGTGGAAATTGTAGCCATAACAAGAATCCCAAACATACAGCCAACAAATAAACCAACCATAAAATAAGATATAATTTTCCAATCTATTTCTTTTTTCATTTACTTCAATCCCCGCATTTTGTTTAAGATTATTAATTCTGTGTTTGATAGGCCCCGGGCCCTGTCCTCAAGCTCGTCAAGGCGCGCGTTTGCTATCTCTATGGCTTTGTCTAAGGTCTGCGACTTTGCGCCGTGCTGTATGTCCTCTTTGTCCTTATCTATCAGCTTGAGCCGTTGCGCGAGCTTGTAAAAGTCCCGTGTCGGTCGCCAACTGAAAGGTTTATGTCTTGCCATTATTCATCTACCCGCCCTTTTTTCTTCGTATATTCAATATAGTAATCATAACATCCCGCAACCCAAAACGGACTTAATAACATATATATTATCAATAAAATCAAAGAGATTAATGCGGCAATAGCAACAGCACTATTCGGATCCGGCAAACGATTATCTACAACCCTCAAACAATAAACCAACCCCATAAAAGCAAAACTGGTAAGTGGATAAAGTACTAAAGTTCTAAGTTTCCATATTGGTCTTTTTGATTTTTCCATAATTATTTCTTCTCCGTCTTGTTTTCTGTTTTTTGGGTTTCTTCTTTACAACGCCGTTCCATTCGTGTCATCAATCCTTTTACTGTATCTGTAAGACCGCTTATTCCTTTTGTTTCTCGGTAACCTGATTCAGCTTTCAAGGTATCCCATGCTTTTTTATAATTCATCATTCTCCACCTTTTTTCTTCAAATTTTCTTAATTGTTGCTATTGCTTGTTTTAATTCTAATTTTTGCTTTTCTGTTAATGTTCCGGGCTTGTCATCCAAAATAGACCTTGGTTGGATAGACTTTTCATTAGGTGTATAAATGGCAATCGGTATGTCTTTACCAATAAATAAACACATAGTAAGGTGTGCAATAAAATCTGTTTTAGCGTTAAGTTTCCATTTATTAGACATCACACCAAAAGTATATTTCATCGTTAATCACGGCTCCGTCTTGTTTTCTGTTTTTGGGGGTTCTTTGTGGGTATTCTCTAAATATAATGCTGTGACAAACCCTAAAAAATAACAAAATATAACCCAGAACATTAACATTTCAAAAGATAGTTCAATCATAATTTAATCAATCCTCTTTTTTGTTTTCCGTTTGGGGTTTTCTTTCCATTCTTGGTAAAGACCATCAAACTTAATTTTGTCTTGACGATACAAATAATCCCCATAAGGTCTTATTCTTTGATTATATCGATGATGTTTGTGTTTTATTGCGTTTTCTTTTTGGTTTAAATATTCTCTAAACGCTTTTTTTGTTTTATTAATTATCATCCTTTATTCTCCGTCTTGTTTTCTGTTTTTGGGGGCTTATCTACAGGAATAAGCTGTATATCTGCAACATGACTTCCCCATCCTGCGTAAACTTTGTATTTTGTTGTTTTGCCTTGTTGTTCTAATTCACAACCACTGATAAAACAGGCATTTAATCTATCATAAACCTCTTGCCATGTACCTAGTAACATATCCCCTTGTTTCATTAATTTATCAGTTCTTCCAACGCGTGTTAAAGCAATCAACTTATACTTCTTTTTTTTCTCACTCATTCAATCACTTCCCCATTTTGTTTTCTGTTTTTTGGGTTTCTCGCTGTTCTTTTTGGTATTTTTCAAATTCAGTTTCTTGTTCTGTTAATTTCACTCCGCAATCATCACAATAAATTCTCTTTATTGTTGTAAGATATGTTGCCTTTTTTCCACAACCGCATAATTTCTCTTTGTTCATCATAACACCTGTTTTGTTCATTAATTAGGGCTTTTGTTCATAAAAACCCTCATTTGTTCATTGACGAGGCGGGCTGTCTCCAAACCCCGCCTCATTGTCCCACCAATAGCAACCTTTCCCGTCAAGGGAAACTATGAATTTAATGGGGTGAGCGGTGGACTCACCCCGACGATGTTTATAGAGTCTCAAAAAGGTTGTTGTCGCCTTTTCAAAAACTATTATTTATGCTCCTGCATTGCTTCTATGCGTTTTATACGGCGCAGTTCCCGGGCGTTTCTTAATTCTGTTGCGCGCTGTCTCATCTCTTCAATTTTTGCCGGGGTTATCATAATTAAAACCACTCCCAAATTCTTACGCCGCACTCCGGGCAATACTCGGGGTTATCTTCCGGGAGATGGCCGCAATTTTTACAAATTTTACTCATGACTCCACCAATGGCAAAAACATCTGCCCTTGCTGTTTTTGTATGTCTGTGCGTCTTGCTATTGCAATTTCTTTAATGTCTTTTTTTGTTTTGTGTTTATGGCATCTGCCACATAGGGTTTGAACATTGTTTATATCCCACTCATCCCCGCCTAACGCAATCGGTATGATATGATCTGCATCTAATTCGATAGTTTCATAACAGCCCTCTAATTTTATTTTAGCTTTCCCATCAGCACCACACCTAACGCACCGATGATTGTCTCTTTCAAATACCTTATTTCTTAAATCACTCCAACCATTGTAAAGTACGAATTCTTTCCAAAATATTTCTGTGCAATCTGCACAACAGCAAGTCCAGTCCTTACGCCGTTTCCAATCTTCTTTTGGCAGTCCGCATGCAGGACATTGGTTCAATGCCATTCTTTTTTCTGCGATGGGTTTCACAACAACCTTAAAACCTGTTCTTTGTGGAAGTGTCATAACAGCTCATCGAAATTTTCATCAATCTGTCCGTTTATCCATTCCATAAACACGGCAGAATCTTCTTTTGTTGGTTTGTCGTTCATAATAATAACCCCTCACTTTGCCGTCTTGATTCTTCCCGTCTTTTTATTGTTTGCTTCATGGACGAAACGATGGTTTTTATTTTTTCATCGCCCATATTGTTAAAATCAAATACCTCTTTCTCAAAGGTTTTCCATGTCCTGCCGTCTTTCTTTTTGCCGCATTTCGGGCAGAACTCCTTATTATTCTGTGCAAGTTCCGTAATCGGCATTTCATGGCCGCATCCACAACGGTAAAACTTTCTTATCATGGTTTCACCGGTTTTTCTAATGGCAATGGTTTTTTTTGACAAAAAACCGCAAAAAGATATC
>DAOVNB010000050.1 GCA_030630425.1 archaeon
AGCCTTTGCAGTCTTCAGAGCTTCGGCTGCTTTTTTGTGCCATTTGGAGGTTTCTTCAATTAATTGTTCTTCTGTGTTCATTTAAACAACCCCAAAACGTCAGCCTCATGAAAATGCATCTTTCCCAACACAACAATCGAGTGCGGGAGCGCACCAAAATCCATTTTCTTTAGGTTCTCTATTGCATCATACTTTATCAGTGAATCACCGCCAAGGTGCGCAACAACCACAATTTTTGTATCTTTTGAAAATACGTTCCCCTTCAGTTTCCCCTCAAGCTCAAGAAGGATTTCGAGAGCCCTGTTTGCAGTCATGCCAATATCAAGAAGCAGAAGTGTGTGCAGGCCGGCATCAAGATTCTCCTTTATGTTGGTGTATGGTGTTGCCGGAAAATAGCCCTTCTGCGGAAACGGGAGTGAAACTGTTTTGCCAAACTTGTAGAGCATGAGCCCTGTCTCAGCTATTGCTGTAAATATGGATGATGCATGTATGATTTTGACTTCAATACCTGCTTTTTTTGCGCCAAGCATAATCTCTGTGTGCGTTGTCGCAGAGAGAGCGTCCCCGCCAACGAGAAATGCTGTGTCTTGTTTCTTTGCAGACTCAATGACAACTTCGCCTTCCTCTACCTGCTTTCGGTCAAGGACGGTTATCTTTTTACCGACCATTTTTTCAAGAGAAGTAATATTTACAGAAACAGGGCATGTGTAGAACTCTGCAAAGACCTTTGCGCACTTTTTGCATGCATCGATTCCCTTGAGGGACATGTCTTTTTCATCGTGGATTCCGGTGCCGATTAGGTAGAGCATGAATATTAACAGACAGGAATGTTTATATTTTGTTTGGGATGCCGCTTAAAACAAAGAATTGTGTCATGGGCTTTAGTGTAATCCATCGATAAATCACAGAATCACCACACAAAATCCTTTGCAAAGCACATGGAGAACGAAGTACCACAGCTTCTCTTTGTATTCACCCTGTAGCAGAGGCGTGCGATGAGTGAGAGCAGTGATTATCGTGCGAGCCGTGCGAGCTATGCGAGCCGTGCGCCGAGGCGTGCGATGAGTGAGCGGCGTGATTATCGTGCGAGCCGTGCGAGCTGTGTGCCCCGTGCCAGCTGTGCGAACTATGCGCGCCTTGAGATCCATGCGAACCATGCGAACCGTGAGAGCCGTGCGAGCTGTGTGCGCTGTGCGAAGCGTGATGACCGTGTTCTGCCTTTATATTACCCGCGTTCCAAGAGATGCCATAATCATTGCTATGGGTTGCAGCTTCTGCAATATCTGTTGCCAATGTGCCAATTGTTGCTGCACCCATGACTGCACCCAGGGTTAATAATGATTGTTTTGTAATTTTACCTTCTTCTTCTGTAAGAAAGGCAGAAATTGATTTTTTGATTTCAGGAAGTTTCATAAGCACACCTGTTAAATATCTTCTGTCTCTAAATATGTGTTTCTTAGTTTATATTATTTAATGTACCGGTTTTTCAAAATCCATGAAAATATTATTTCTCTTTCTTTTTTTGAATATATGAGTATTTTAAACAAGTGCTCTAGTATCGCCCTGTTCAACTTGCACCTTCTGTTTGTCGGCAGCTTTGGGACAAGGCCACCCTCTGAAACATATGTTTCAATCAGGCAGGTTCCGCAATACGGTGAAAATGCACAAGCATCGCACAATGTGGCTGTGTTTGTCGTGGCACGGACAATACTTTTTGTTACGGGTTTTTTATATATATCTGCATATTTATCTTCTTTTACATTACCGAGCTTGAAAATCTCATATGCTTTGGACTCATCACAAGGAAAGATATCGCCCTTGTGATTATAAAGCAATTGCCCCGTAGCAGCCCCACAAGGTGCCTGTAAGTCAGTATAACATACATCTTTTCGATCTATTATTTTTTTGGTATAGATTTGTGTTAATCTCTCAAGAAAATTTATGCCTTGTTTATTCAGCATCAAGACGTACTCTAAACTCTCTTTCCAGAACATTACAAATTCTTCTGGTTCATATCCTACTTTTTCCCAGTTTAAATCCGCATTTCCGATACGCCCTAAGCAGCGAGCCCATACTTGATCAAAACCATGTTTTAAATACTCATCAATTATTTTCTTCGAGTGAGGTAGGGATTGTTTCGTTATTGTGGGCATTGCGTTGAGCCGGTGAGCTATTTTTTTGTCGTTTTTAATTTTTTTAATCCAACGAGTCACGTCATCATATGAGCCTTTGCCGTTTGAATAAATTCTATTCTTGTCATGTACTTCTTTAGGGCCGTCAAGGGAAGTTGCGAGACCCAAGTTCTTTTGGCTCATGAGATATTGGAGTTTTTCATCATCCATTAAGGTCAGGTTGCTTACAACAGAATAACCCACGAATTTATTGTATTTTTTTGATAGTTTCTTAGAGTATTCGATAATGTATTTCATTATCGGGTAGTTCAAAAGCACTTCTCCGCCCTGAAACTCAATTTGGATTGACTTTACAGGGCTTTGAAATATAAAATCCACAACAGCTTTTGCTGTCTGTTCATCCATGTCATATTCTTTTGACTTCGGTGATTTTGCCTGTGAATGGCAATAAATGCATTTTTGGTTGCATCTTAAAGTGGGGGTAATAATGTTTAGTGATACTCCCGTTGAAAGATAATGATATCTGTCACGATAGTCCCTGACTACTTTCTCGATGTTTTTTTCTGTCAAAATTATGCCTTTTTCTGCCAATGTGCTGAAAAGCTGGGGGTCTCTATCTATTTTTCCAAACCTGAAAAGATTGTATTCTTCCTTATCCAAAACAAGCCACTCACCATGTGGCGTGGTAAGCATAATGTGATTTTCGTCAAATTTGTGAACAAAATGTTTATTTATTGTATATGCTTCAGATACATTGGTTGTTGTGCCAAAATAACTCTCTGCCATAATTACACCTAAACCATATTATGATTTCTCATTAGGGCCAGAACATAATTGTAAAATTCGTAACCAAGAGTTTTCAGAGAAATATCATCCGAGCGTGGTTTTAAAACAACTTTCATAGTTTCCTGTGGATTACCATCGGTGTTTACCCAACACGCATCAGAGAACATATCTGCTGCTTCAAGAATGCACGACGTTTTGTATATTTTTGTATTAAGAAAAAGCATTACTTCCTGCTTCGTTAAGTCAACATTAATTTTATCAGAACTCATTTGCACTCATCATCGCCTTGTTTTTCTGATCCCCAAGGCTTTGTTATCCCTAATGGGTCTTCTTCATAATCCATGCCTTCGAATTCATCGTCTTCTGTTTCAGGAGCAGATTTTTCTGTGTTGGTTGAAAATACTTTTTCGACAAGAGCATCTCTAACACCTTGCGTTCTTGCTGATTGAATGACATAGACTGCATAACTCACAAGTTCATTATTAAATTCCCGTCCAAGTTCATCCAAATTCCCTTTTTCTTTGAGTTTTAGCTCTACAATAAGCTTGTCTTCCGGATCACCGTCTATGATAACATATGCCCTGTCAATAAACACATATGCTGCAGAATAAACTATTTCTAAAGGATATATTTTTGAATTAATTGTAATCAATACAGAATTATTTTTTTCATCTATTTGCATGTTATTTATGGCTTTTTGAGCGGATTTCTTCATAAATAAGAAATGATTTCAAAACTATTTAAATTAATTAGAGACTTTAGCTATCCACAACTCATTTATATATTGTTGTTTTTAGATAGCCCATGCAAACATTGATGCGATTAGGCCTTGCATGCAATCAAAACTGCAGATTCTGCAATGTAAAATATGCATTGAAAACAAAAAGCACGTCTGAGGCAAAAGAGGGTATACTTGAGGCAAAAAGAAAATACCCTGACACGACCCTCGTATCATTCACAGGCGGTGAGCCAACACTCAGAAATGATCTGCCAGAACTAATCTCCTTTATAAAGAAAAAAACCAGAATGAATGCGGAATTGCAAACAAATGCTATGCGATGCTCTTACAAAGAATATGTCGCAGCCCTTAAAAAAGCCGGGCTCGATTGTGCTTTTGTTGCACTTCATTCGCATAAAGAAAGTGTCTCTGACTGGCTTACCAGAACGCCCGGGAGCTTTAAGCTCACCATAAAAGGGATAAAAAATCTTTTGGATGAAGGTATTGAAGTAACGGTAAACATAGTTATTAATTCTGTAAATTATAAATTGCTGCCAGAATTTTCAAAATTTGTCCATGAGAATTTTACAAATATAAAGCGGCTCTCTTTTTCATTTATACAACCCCATGGCAATGCATGGAAAAACAAGTGGCTCGTTCCGAAATTGACGGATGCAAGCCCATATATTCGAGCTGCAATGAAATATTGTGAGAAAAATAATTTGGATTTTGTGAATCCCTATTGCGGGATTCCCCTTTGCCATGCAAAAGGATTTGAAAACAAATGCCTTGAATACAGTGATGCCAAAGAAAGGGAGAAAAAAGAAAGGCACATTACCATTCAAAAAGTTATAGAAAATAAAGTGAAAGGCCCCCAATGCAAAATTTGCTCTATGGATAAGTACTGCCTTGGCGTTTGGATGTGGTATTCAAGAATGTACGGGGTAGATGAACTAGTACCCTATTGATGAAAAAATCATGCTTATGAGCGCATAACAAGTTCGTCGAAAGTTTTTAGTTTGTTTCCGGGAACAGGAATAAATTCGTCCCATCCGCGCTTTTCAGGATATTCTTTCCATGGTCCTTCGCAAATCAAATCATATTTGCAGTTCATGCAACCAGGGCTTTTTATTTTTCCATGTGTTTTTCTTGTATAATCAAAATCCGGGTCTATTGATCCAATTTCACGTATCTCTGTTGGAGGAATGAAGCGTTCAGAACAATGCAGTTCATAGCCTTTCATGAAACAAAAAGGATATGCCTCGACCATTGCAAGCACGTTTTCGTTCTGAACACGATCTAGTGCCTTATGAACATATGGTTTTACAAGAGATTTGCATGGCACGATATTATCAAAATTCTTATATGCATTTCCAATTGCATGCACAAATGCATGTTGCATTTGGCGAACACCATAAGACAGCAGAAGCTCTGTTATCTGCGGCAAAAACCTGTAATTTGGTTTTGTAATAACTGTATTTGTCGAAATTTCCTGGTCAAGTGCAACCAGATTCTGAATCCCTTTTATAACCTGCTTAAATGCTCCGGGGCTTTGTGTTAAATAATCATGCAATTCAGGAATGTGGCCGTGCACTGCTGGAGAAAACTGGTTTGCACCGGCTTCAACTATCTTTTTGCAAAAAGGCATATATGCCAGCATCCTGCCGTTTGTCTGTATCTGAATCATTTTGTAGCCTATTTGCTTTGCAAAAGAGATTATATCAAAAACATCGCTTCTGATAGTTACTTCACCGCCTGTAAATATGACCGTGGAAATTCCTTCCTTCCGTCCCTCTGTTAAATCAGCCTTAATTTCAGCGGTTGTTTTGTCGCCATTATTACGCTTGTGAGAAACTACACAAAATTTGCAGTTATTGTTGCAAGAATAACCTATCTTGAGATCCAGCCTTTTTTCATCCATTATTTTGTTTCCTTGATGAAATATTAAAATCTATGTCTTGTATGTTATAGAAACCAAAGGTTTTATGCACCCTAAAAATTCGAAAATTGAAGATTTCAAAATCGCATAGAGGGTTCATGATTCCTAAAAAATCATGCCTGTAT
>DAOVNB010000042.1 GCA_030630425.1 archaeon
ATATATGCTACAATATCTTTTCCTTCTTTTACGACCCGTGCAAATCCGACCCGCTCAAACTGGACAACAGAATCCTTGATGTCATTTATATTGGGTTCTGAAAAGCCCACAAGCTTTTTTCCTGAAGGAAGAATCATTTTTACAGGAACATTTGCTGTTGTTGAGACCCATTGTATTATAGGAATTCCTTTTATGATATTATCACTGCTAATTTCCGCATTGTTTTTTGTTTTGAATCTTATGTTTGTGCCATATTTCAGGCGGATTACCGAGCCTTTTTTAAGTTTTTCTGCATCCTCTTTTGAAATAAAGAGCTCATCTGTTGAAATAAGTTCCCGGTTTCCCATCTTTTTGTCATCGGGATGCTTTGGAGCTTCGATTTTTGTCTTTTTGATACCCACAACCTTTATTTTCGTAGGCTTTGGGACAAAAAAATATCTTGGCGCAATCGGGTCTATTATAGCTTTATTATAGCTATCTATTGTCTTCATAAAAGACTCAAAAGAGACAGTTTTGTCAGCAGCACTCGGGCCTACAAGGGTTACAAATTTTCTGAATGCTTCAGGCCTGTAGCCGCGTTTCTTAAACGCCCGTAAAAACGGAAGCCTAACATCATCAAAACCCAGATATTTTCCTTCTTCAATTGCCTTTCGGGTTTGCGTTGTTGATAATTTAAGGCCTGTGAAGTTAATTCGCCCAATATGGATAAACTCAGGGATTTTCCAGGCAAAAGCACTATAAAGATATTTTTGCCTTTCTGTGTTTGTTATGTGGTCTTTGCCGCGGATTATATGCGTCATGCCAAAATCATGGTCATCAACAGGAACAGCAAAATTCATCAAAGGCCAAACCCGGTATTTTCTGCCGGTGCGTGGGTGAGGTGTATCATTGATGCGAAATGCTGGCCAGTCACGAATTGCGGGGTTCTTGTGGGTGATATCTGTTTTCATCCTGACAACTGCTTCTCCCTGCTTGTAGCCGTCAAACATTTTTTTCCAGCGAACCATATTTTCTTCAGGAGTTATTGCCCTGCATGGACAGGCTTTTTTTGCATTGACAAGCTCGCGGAATTTTTCAGGGTCGCAGGTGCATACATAAGCATGGCCTTTTTTGATTGCTTCAATCCCATATTCATAATAATTCTCAAGCCTGTCTGACTGAAGCACAATTTCAAAGTCAGAACTCGTAAGCCAACGGACATCTTCAGGAATCATTTTGTATGCATCAACGCATATATTGTCAGGATTTGTGTCTGAGAACCGCAAATAAAACTTGCCGCCGTATTTTTTCACATATTCTGAATTAAGAATTACAACAAATGCATGCCCCACATGCAAAGCTCCTGAAGGCGACGGCTCGAAACGCATCACTACCTTGCCCTTTTCTGCGTTTTTAAGCTCCGGAAGACCGACTCGCCTCACTACTTTTTTTACAGTAACAGACAAGCCCAGTTTTTTTATCTCTAAAAGCTGTTCTTTCATAGGCATTTTGTTTATACGATTAACAGTCTCATCAATAAGCGCAATTGTCTCTTTAGGGTCCCCACGCGCTTCAGGCATTTTTGCCATTGCCTGAGATATGACGGCACTTGCCTGTGCTTTTCCGCCGTGTTGGCCCGCATTTGCTAAAACAAGCTTTTTTATTTCATCTTCAATAGCCATAACTATATTTAGCGTAGAAAAAGTTTATATAGAATGTGTTTCTAAGCCGGATTTAGAATCTGTGGTTTTAAGCTAATACCTCATCAACACCATTAGGGCCCAACCAAAGGTGCGGAAATATTACTGCTAAGTTCAATCACAGTTTCCGGTTTTTCAGCCCCAACCAATGGCGCATTTCTCTCAGGCAAATAATTTGGCGGAATGTAATTTAGCGGGACTAAGATTTTACCTAACTCTGGTTGAACTAAATACGATTTGTTATTTATAGCACTAAATATTTTTTGAACACCATGCATGCATGCATTAACATGCTCATTGCCGGGAATTACCTCGTCCTTTCTTACCACAGCATAAACATCTTCGGTTAAATTATGGCCTTTATTGGCAATGACACGTCTGGACCCCGAATATGGAATAAGCAATAGATTATCTCCTGCATAGACAACTGCTAATCGGTTACCGTAAGTGTCAGAACCAGAACAGTTCTCGATATAACGAACATCCAAAGAATGAAGCAGATATAAATCTCCAAAAGGTTGAAAAAAATCAGATGTTGGTCTTTTGGTGATATCCCGCCAACCAGTACTTTCGCAAAGAATTCCGGTCATTTGTTCTAATTGTTCTGTTCTAAAATCATGTTCGCCAGATACCGAATTTATAAGAATCCCACCAAATGCCTTTCTGTAATTTAAACATTGGCGTAAAAACATATAAATCTTTGGCTATTTTATCATTCAACAAGATAAAAAGGTACTGGCGGAAGGCCTTTTATTGTTCCTGCGGCCATGCTTTCCTTTATGACTTCTAAGCCATTAACATCCGTTGTTCTTTTTGCCCTGCACCCCGCAAGAAGGCTCACGCCTGTCGGTGTAGCCATTTCATTGTAGTGCTCCAAGGACTTTTGCCAGGGTATGTCGTGGCTGTTAAGAATATGCTCGGTTGCAGGCGCAGGAACATCAAGTGTTCCGTGGGAAAATGTAATGGTCCCGTTTCCAGCATTGACATAATCAAGATACACTACATCGGTTATTTTCAGTTCCTGAAGGCCGGCAGCAAAACCGGCAACATCAGCGACAATATCACTCGCTTCATGAAGAACAGCCTCTGTTGGCGTGTCACCGCCGTGTTGGTGGTGGTGTATCATATGATGCAGCCGCGGATCATTGCCGTGCACATACCTTTCTGCATCGCAAAGAACAGCCAACGCGTTTTTGGCAATTGTCTGGTATGCGGTCTCAAGAGGAATGTGTTCAAATGTATTCTCCAGTATTGCCTTTGCTTCTGATTCGTGGAGGTGTTTCCCCTCTTTTTTAAGGCATATGTCCAGCCGGACTGCCCCATCATAATATCTAGAAGTAACTTTCATGGTGCCTATACGGCCTCCGGCATATTCCATGGCACCCGTTATTTTGTCAGCGTCTCCTCCAAGGCCAATAAGGCCCGCACACGCAATGTCTCCGGAAATGCCGTATCTTGGGTCAATTGCTAACTGCATTAAATCACTGGAATTTAATCAAAAAGACTCACAACATAAATATATTCTAATTCATCGTCTGAATCATTCCGGACGTTGTGTGCTACGCCTTCTTTTATGTAGTGCGTCTGCCCCACAGCCAGCTGGCTTTCCCTGCTCTCTTCCATCATTGTTGCAGTGCCTCTAAGCACAACAATGATTTCCTCGCGCCTGTCAGTCACATGCTCTCCGATTTCTTCTCCTTTTGAAAGGATAACTCTTCCGCTTTTTAGCACCTTGCTTTCAGGCGGCTTTAATAACGATTCTGTTTTCATATATAATCACCACTTCAAAATTGTGTTGCGCAGCATAAATATCTTTGCAGATGCAGAACATTGGATTTTTGTTCCAACACCCACAAAACCTTATAAAACTAACACTGCCTAAACAATTAGTGTTATTAAACATGACGAGGGTAAGATAGTTGGTTAGTCCTGGAGATTGTGGATCTCCATACCCGGGTTCAAATCCCGGCCCTCGTCCTTCTTTTTTTAATTTTGAAGTCGCAGAAAACCAAGCACTTCAGTGCGTTTCAGAAATTGCGTTGCAATTTCCTGCATCCTTGAAAATCCTAAAAAGGATTTTCGGGACCCTAAAATTCATAAGGAATTTTAAGGGTTTCTGAAATACAGGAAATACAGATGTATTTCCGAAATGGATGAATGCGACTTCTAAAGCTTGAAACCGAACCAAACAAACCCGTCCTTTAGGGCGGGGTCGCATAGAGGTTTCATGATGCTGCGTTTAATAGTTTGTACAGATATTGTAATTTTGCGTGGTTTTTAACTATAGAATTCAATACAATTGCTATATGCATTTTTTATATGGCCGTGTTCGCTAATCTACATACAAGCCATCAAACATACATTACAACAACAAAAACATATACAATATTGCAATTCCAATAACAACCGAAACAGCAGCAAGCAGTTTCACACTTTTATCGTCAATAATCTTGTTAGATATTGATTCAACTTCTTTTGGGAATTCAAGCATAAACCCGCTAAAAAGAAACCCGACTGCAAAAATAAGTGAAAGAACATTTACAAGAGGCACCCCTTCAACGGCATAATACATTACAATTATTCCGAGCAAAGGAAGCAGATATTTTAAGAGTTGATTGTTTAAATAATCTTTTTTTGCCCAAGTCAAAAACTTTTTTGGTGCTGCAAAAATAATTAGCCCCTTTGCTGTGATTAGAAGTGCAAACACCACAGCAATTATTTCAAGTTCATTCATAAGTATAATTTATCATGAGGGGGTATATATAATTTATGTATCGACTCGGG
Organism: archaeon; assembly: GCA_030630425.1. Lineage (GTDB taxonomy): Archaea > EX4484-52 > EX4484-52 > EX4484-52 > B79-G9 > GLR112. The sequence goes on from DAOVNB010000042.1 coordinate 4,464, forward strand.
CAGTTACATAATATTATTCAAAAATTGTCCGGTATATGACTTTGTATCTTTTGCAATTTTTTCCGGTGTGCCTTCCGCAATTATCCGCCCGCCCGCATCGCCGCCTTCAGGCCCCAAGTCTATTACCCAGTCCGCTGTTTTTATGACATCTAAATTATGTTCGATTACCACAACAGCATTTCCATGCTCAACAAGCCGATTCAATACTGATAATAGTTTTTTTACATCATCAAAATGAAGGCCTGTGGTTGGCTCATCAAGAAGGTAGACTGTTTTTCCAGTACCTCTCTTTGCAAGTTCTGAAGTAAGCTTTATTCTCTGTGCTTCCCCTCCTGAAAGCGTTGTTGATGATTGGCCAAGCTTAATATATCCAAGGCCTACAGCATTCAGAGTTTCAAGTTTTTTATTTATGCGTGGAATATGCTTGAAGAACTCAAGAGCTTCCTCTACAGTCATGTCAAGAACATCTGCAATTGTCTTGTCTTTGTATTTTATTTCAAGGGTTTCTGAAGAATATCTTTTGCCTTTGCATACCTCACAAGGCACATAAATATCCGGCAGGAAATGCATCTCAATTTTTATGACACCATCCCCATCACATGAGTCGCATCTTCCGTCAGGGACATTGAAACTGAACCTTCCCGGACCATACCCACGCGTTTTTGCGTCTTTTGTTGCGGCGAACAAATCCCTTATATCCCCAAAAACTTTCGTATATGTTGCCGGATTTGACCTTGGTGTCCGGCCAATTGGTGATTGGTCAATATTTATCACTTTATCAATCTTGTTTAGGTATTTTATTTTGTCATGAACGCCCACAGGTATGCGGGAACCATATAAATTCTGCATCAATGCCTTGTAAAGAGTCTCATTTACAAGTGTTGACTTGCCTGAACCCGAAACACCTGTAACGCATGTAAGCACCCCTAAAGGGATTCGAACTGTGAGATTTTTAAGATTGTTTTGCCGCGCATTGATTATTTCAAGAAAGTCAGTCCATACGCGCCTTTCTTTAGGGACATCAATTTTCTTTTTTCCTGAAAGATATTGTCCTGTAAGTGAGTTTTTGCAGGATTTTATGTCTTTAAGTGTTCCTTCAGCAACTATCTTGCCGCCATGTATGCCGGCACCTGGCCCAAGATCAATTATGTGGTCTGAAGCATGCATAGTTTCTTCGTCATGTTCGACAACAATTACCGTATTGCCTAAATCACGAAGATGTTTTAAAGTGCTTATAAGCTTTTTATTGTCTTTTTGATGAAGCCCTATGGATGGCTCATCAAGAACATACATAACGCCTGTAAGATTTGCGCCTATTTGGGTTGCAAGGCGAATCCGCTGCGCCTCGCCGCCTGAAAGCGTTCCGCTTGAGCGCGAAAGAGTGATATAATCAAGGCCGACATTTGATAAGAAAGAAAGCCGGGACTTTATTTCCTTTAATATTAGCTTTGATATCAATTGCTCTTGTTCTTTGAGCTTAATATTGTCGAAAAATAGTTTTGCTTCATTTATTGAAAAGTTAGTTATGTCTACAATAGACAGCTTGTTTATGGTAACAGCTGTTACTTCTTTTTTCAGCCGTCCCCCATTGCATGTCAAGCACAGGTCTTCACGCATGTATTTTTGCATATCTTCTTTTCGTCTCTCTGATTGAGTTTCTAAATGGAGCCGCCTTA
>DAOVNB010000002.1 GCA_030630425.1 archaeon
ACATTATTATACAGAATTTCACAACCTATGTTACGGGTTCTGCGGTATTGACCGGGCTTTTGATATTCACGGGTTTGTTAATATTGTTTGTCAAAACAGGGTTCCCACTTCCTATAATCCTTGTAATAATGATACCTTTAGGGCTTACATATGTTGCATATGGGCTTTTGGGATCCTTGGGTATTGGCATATCCTTATTGATATTCCTTATTGTCGCGTTTGTCGCGGGGTTGGTGCTGTTTAAATGAAAGTGGATAAAATAACCGATGATATTATCGCGTTAAAACGGGCTGCAAGAAAAGATGTAAACCGGATTGAGCGAAACATCACAAACGGCATGAACTCTAAAAAGTTGAATCCTAACGACCGGTTTAAGTGTGTTTCGCTGTTAGGTTCTCTTAAACGCATGAAAAGGTTTTTATGATTTTGGCTGTAATACATACCTGCGAACTGACGGAACGAATATATAAACCACAATAAGCCATGCAAATATAGATCCTATAAATGCGCCGGGATTTCCCGTAAAACTGTTTGGCAACACCATAATAATAAATAAAAATATTGTTCCGAAACAATCCCAAAAACCGGGTTTTTTAATTTTCTTTTCTTCTTTTTCCATAACACCACCTAATGATTCAGTAATGATTGAGATTATATAAAATTAGCCCCCAAATCTCGCCATTTTTGAACAAACGCCGGTATATTTGTATGTTTCCATGTCGGGATAGTTGAGGGGCTTAAAAACGCTTCTATGACGCCCAAATTTGTGGTTTTTCTTGTTGGCGCACTACTCGAACTCGTTTCATTTGACGGATAGCGTCTATTAAGGGCGTGCCGGGCAATAAATTAATGAAGTTGTATGTTTTCGGCATCTTGGAATCTTTAGTCCATCCCATATACATATTTGCGAGCTGTCCGGGAAGTTCGGCCAGAACTTCGGATCCTCGGGTTTTCCGGAAGATGTAAAGGTATGTGTCCTCTTTGCCCTGTTTTTTGAGCATCTTTTTTGTCTTGTTGTATATGTAAGAATATTGGAATGAAAAAACATAATCATTTGAGTGCTTAAAAGGAAGTTTCCCGGCGCATTTAATGACGGGCAATACCCGGGTTCCTGTTTTTCCCGTAAGTTTCACAAGGGCACCCCAATCTGTGCGTTTGATGTCATTATATGTTAAATTAAACATCTCGCCCGGACGGGGCCCTATCTCCTGCGACAATTCAACATAAAGCCGTTCTGCACCCCGAGACATATATTGGCCCATGTTTTCTTCAGTTATGAGTTCTTGGGGCTCCCGGATTACAACAGGCCCTGGGTGTATAATATCTCTTAACTCTTTATTTATTTTTAGGTATTTCAGATATTGCCGCAAGGCAGTCTTATAATCTCTTTTTGTATTTTTCTTATAGTCTGCATCATCAATACTGTTTATGATTTTGTATATTTTTGCCTTTGTTATGTGTTTTTCGGGTGGTAGCTTGTGCCGTTCCATCATAAGTTTTATGTGACGCACAAGCTTTATAGTCCGGGCCTTAGATAAATTTATTGCCCTGCAATGATTTTTATAATTCAATAATAAGCGTTTTCGCTTCGGGGTGAGTGTTTTTAGTTCCGCTATTAAATTTTTCAATCGCTCTTCATAATTATGTATATCTCTCATCAAAACACCTTTTTCAAACAATAACGCTTGTTTACCCCAGTATATTTATATTACTTACTGTTAAGTGATAATAAAAACAACCAAAACCTTTATATCTGTGGTGGTATATAATAACCCATAGTGATTTAATGGAAGAAAAAGTTACATTGAATATTGAAAGAAAAATCATAAAATTAAACCGAGAAGTTGGTCGGTTGAATGAATTACTTGAAGAGGGAAACTTCGAAAGTAGATATGTTTTGAAAAAGGTTGAAGCCGCTTAAAGGCGGTTCTGCCGAGTGTTGAAGCACTCAACAGAACCTCGCGGTTGCATACCTCACTTAAAGACCAAAGGTATGAATATGAAATTTGATATGTCGTTCGGTTCAAATGTTGGCAAAAGTGCCTCACTTTTTAATTCTTTTCGCAATCATGATAGGGTATTGAAGCCTCGGAAGGGATTTAAAACCGGGGTAAGTGGTGTTGTAAAGTACACTTTTTTGGGGGGTTTTTTGCATAAAATTTATGCTGCCGGTTCTCAAAAACGACAACAGGCAAAAAACATACATGAGTTTATGTTGTTTTTGCGTGTGTGTGCAAGGCAAAAAGGAAAGTGGTTTTTTGTTAAAAATCAAGATTTGTTTATAAAGTCGTATGGTTTGTTTGTGTCGTTTGCTATCATTCTACATTTATTTAATGTAATTTGCTATCAAACATTCTTTTTTGCTATCATACTATCATTCTACATTTTCAAAATGTCGTTTACTATCAATCTACAAAAAGGGGTGTTTTTTTGAGTAATACACAAATTGCTTTTAGAGTTCGCCCAAAAGATGAAGAAAACTGGTACAAGGTAAAGAATTATATACAAAAAAAACACGGAAAATTGCATGGCGTTATTGGAATGGAAGCAATCAATTTAATGCTTTTAGGAATGGAAAAATCCCCCGACACGCACACACAAAAACACCTTACACGAACAGTAAACCACCGCTATGCGGACTTATTAAGTTTTTTGTCTCAATTTAACGAAATTGACGAACCAACACTAAAAACGGATATAGGAGACCGTATCGGGCAAGATAACAGAACATACAAAAAATACAATGTAATCTTAGTTGACCGTTCAATTTTAACTTATTCTCACACAATCGGTAACAAGCGGATTAAAATTTATTCTGTGAATATTCCTAAAATCAGACGCGAATTAAAACGCATGAAAAATGAGGTTGTCGCAGTTCCAAAAACACAAACAGAAAACATAATACAAATGTCACGGCCCGAGCCGTGCCAAGAGGTGGTATAAATGGCACAAACAGCAACAGAAACAAAGGACGATTCGGGCGAAAACAAGCAACCGATATCCATTATAGACGACTACACAGACAGAATATTTGAATTAAAAAAAGAATTAAAAGACGCACATACTCGAATTAAGGGATTACAAAAAGCACTTTTGGGAATTTCTGAAAATGCAGAGTGTGCAGGGATCCAAGAAGGGACTCTTGAAGAGGCAAAAGAGAGCATCAAACGAAGATTTACTGCACGGGAAATTGATGCAATATTATCTTTTATGTGGTTTTCCGATATGATGCAAAGCATCCGTAACCAGATTGCAGGATTAAAAGAGCGGGTAAATGCCATTGAGGTTAAACCATGACACAAACAGCAACAGAAACAAAAGAACACGGCATCATGCTTATGCACATCTGCAAATGCGGGGCTAAATTCAGTAATGCCGTGCTGCAGAAAACACACATCTTAGGAAAAGGGTTTTTTTGCCCATCCTGTGGCATGAAAAAAGACGGCCGCAGTTGGAAAGAAACAAAAGAGAGGTTTTGATATTATGGATACAAGCGCATGGCTAACAATTAAAGACACAGGAAGCATGAGACTGACGAAAGGACAACCAAGCATCAACTGGGACGAAGTCAGTATAAAAATAAATGTAGTTCTCCCAAATGAACTGTTCAACAGACCAAGACTAAAGGCAGACATAAAAATACCGAAAGAAGCCGCCTTGCCGACAGAGATAACCGCAGAGACAGTAGAGGACTGCAAGGAAGCAATAAAGCAGGCGACAGGTCTTGAGATGAGCATAACTGTTGTAAAGCCAGATGAAGAGACAGAGTGAGGTTTTGATATTATGAGCGACAAACCAACAAAAGAAGATTCTGCCGTGTTCATGGAATGGATAAACGGATAGATTGATGAAAACTTCGATGAGTTGTTATGAATAAAATCTGCAAAAATTGCGGCTATCTCCCGGAAGATAACCCCGAATATTGCCCGGAGTGCGGCGTAAGACTTTGGGAATGGTTTTAATTATGAAAATAAAAATATATAAGTGCCGTTACTGTAAGCGAAAATACAAAAAAACAAGTGTTTGGATGTTTCGTCATTTCAAAAAACATCATCCAAATGAAAAAATCGCTATTAAGGAAGTTGTTATTGATGTGGCATGCTAAACAGCTTAAGGCAATACAAAGAGTAAAACGCCGGCAAGCAAAGGAAAAGAAAAAAGATATTTCAAAACAAAAAACACTAACAGGAGAGGTAAGGTTTTAATTATGAAAACAAAACAAGAATGCGCTGATGAAATTAAATCTGAAATTATTTCATTATTGATTTCAACAAAAAGAAAAGGGTTTGGAAAATTAATTCCATATATAGAATCTATAGGATATTTTACAAGCCCTGCAAGCACAAAATATCACGGTTCATATATCGGCGGTCTTGCAAGGCACAGTTTAAGAGTTGCAGAGTTGTTTTCTGAACATCTCGAGAAATTAAAACAATTAAACAATGTACCTCATGAAAGCATAATTATCTGTTCGTTGCTGCATGATTTGTGTAAAGCCGGGGCATACATACAAACAAAAGGCGGCTTCGAGTATAACAAAGAACACCCACAAGGACACGCAAAACTTTCAATCCGGCTTATTGAAAAGCATATAGACTTGACCGAGTTAGAGCGGACAATAATTAAATACCACATGGGTTATTACGGCTCTGTTGAATTCAGCAAATATAAAGGTGAATATGGCCTTGATGCGCTTGCAATGGCACAGGAAATGAAGATAGTTAAATTGTTCCATTGGTGCGATGATATGGAAAGCCAATTTGAGGATCTACATAATAACCCCGGCAAAAAATACGCAGTATGCAGGAGCATAAATAATAGTTTTTGAAAAGGCGACAACAACCTTTTTGAGACTCTATAAACATACCCGGGGTGAGTCCACCGCTCACCCCATTAAATTCATAGTTTCCCTTGACGGGAAAGGTTGCTATTGGTGGGACAATGAGGCGGGGTTTGGAGACAGCCCGCCTCATCAATAATATTCCTGTCTTTTGATTTATCAAAAGACTTCAAATCCTTCGGTTTGGAACGATGTATGGAGTTGGCGGACTCGTGATGACACAAAACCGCCATCACCAATGATTAAAGACGGAGAATTGAAAATGAAAACAAGAAAGGAACGATATGCTGAAAATAGAAAAGTAAGAAAGACACTCGGGATAATTAGGAGAAAATGTAAATGTTGTGGGTGTTATCTCCCAAATCGGCACAAAGTATGGTGCAAAGAAAAAAGGCGATGATACCCCAAAAACAGAAAACAAGACGGAGAAGAAATAATTATGGAAAAATCAAAAAGACCAATATGGAAACTTAGAACTTTAGTGCTTTATCCACTTACCATTTTTGCTTTTGAGGGGTTGGTTTATTGTTTGAGGGTTGTAGATAATCGTTTGCCGGATCCGAATAGTGCTGTTGCTATTGCCGCGTTAATCTCTTTGATTTTATTGATAATATATATGTCATTAAGTCCGTTTTGGGTTGCGGGATGTTATGATTACTATATTGAATATATGAAGAAAAAAGGGCGGGTAGATGAATAATGCCAAGAGATGAACCTTTTAGTTGGCGGCCGACACGGGACTTTTACAAGCTCGCACAACGGCTCAAGCTGATAGATAAGAACAAAGAGGACATACAGCACGGCGCGAAGTCGCAGACCATAGACAAAGCCGTAGAGATAGCCAACTCACGCCTTGACGAACTCGAGGACAGGGCCCGGGGCCTATCAAACACAGAACTTATTATACTGAACAAATTACGGGGGTTGAAATAAATGAAATGGTGTGTAGTGTGTGTTTTATGTAATTTATGGATATGTGGTTTTGCTGTTGCTGTGAATATTAATGTAGATGATATTGCCTTTTGGTTTTGGATAATAATTTCTTCCATACTGGGCCTTATTTTTTATGATGGGCTTGAGGTGAAAGAGTAAATGAAAGAAAAAGTATCACAACTAGAAACATTCATTGCCTTTTTCGGTTTGTTAGTTACTGGTTTATTATTAGGTGTAGGTATGGCTCAAGGTAATCTTTTCAAAGTAATAGTTGCTATGCCGCTTGCGGTAATCAGTACAAACTATAGTGTTAAGATTATAGAACTAATAAAAGAACGGGGGCTTATGAAATGAAATATAGTATATTTATGATATTGTTGGTGCTTGTACCATTGAGTTTAACAATACCTATGATACAAACAATATTCCCATTAAATACACTTTTAGGCCAAAGCTTATTTTGGGCTTCAATGGGTTTAGCTGTCTGTGCTATCAGTATGATTCTTGAAAACTTAGGGCAAGAGAAATGCCCTAAATGCGGCACTCGTATGGATGAGATACACGATACTTATTACAGGACTATATATAATTGGGATTTACTTTGTCATAAATGCGGATACACAACAAGAAAAAAGGAAAACAACAATAAAAGGGGCTCATGAAATGACAGAAAATATAAGAGAAAATATCAAAGGACATTTTCATACCGGTGTATTTTATGGCCTTTGTTTTGGTGGCCCAATAGGACTATTTTTGGTAACATACCCAATACTTGCAATGATTTATGCAGTATTAATATTACTCTTAAAAAATGGTTTAGAAGAAAATACATATTTTCATTGCAAAAGTTTGCAAACTTTTGTAACACAATCAAAAAAACGGGGGAAAACTCACGAATGAAAAATTAAAATTGTTCATAAAGTCGGTTTATTTTGCCCTATTTTACCCCGTTAGGTTGGGGGTAATTGTGCAAATTGTAACACAACTTTTCAAAAACCCCCCATTTGTGTTACAGAACGATTTTAAGGCAATATTTTTATTCGATAATGCGGATGATTGACAAAAACAGGGGATTTATGTTAAATAGGGGTGGTTGATTGTTAGAAGTAGCAGAATATTTTAAGGATCATAAACGCACAACAATATCTTACCTTGTGGAATACTTCAAGATACACCACACGGATAAGGTCAGAAACATGAGCGACAAGGCGATTTATATGCATGTCCGCAGGCAGATAAGACAGTTGATTAAAAGAGATTTGCTTGTCGTTTCCGGGACAAATGAAAAGAACGAATACATATACGGGGCGGTTGATTGTGAAAAATTACAAACAGCGATACTGGACGAGATTAGAAAACTGGAACGACAAGAAAAAATACTTGCTATGTATTAGTTTAGCCATTGATACAATGACGGTCTTGTTGTTTATTTATGTTTTGTTCAACATGAGTTTAGCAAAGGACTATTATATGCAGCGCATAGATCTATTGAATTGTACCGACATGATTAAGTCCGGGTATGATCTGGCCATGTATAATTTGACTAATCTCTCATACACAACACCATAAAAATTGGATACCCTAAATTGATTGTAAATAATATTTAAGAGTGAGAAAAATAAAATAATTTCCCCCACTTTTATATATATAGTAAAGGGGTGGATAAAGGATAATCGACATCACATACATAATTCTTCTCGTATCATCTTAGAAAGATTTTGAGCGGTATTAATCCCCACACCATAAGTTATTAATATTTTGCTTTTGGTATATTCTTGAAGTTCCGCCGGGCTTTTATTCTTTAAATCTTCTATTATGCCTTTTGTAGTCCATTTCTTTGTATCTTCATTGATTGCCTTTTCATGTTTGGCTTTAATTGTCGCGAGATATTCCGCCCGTTTCTTTTCGTATGCGTTCGCCAACTTTGCCGGTATCTTTTGTATTGTCAAATAATCGAGTTTGACATAAAAGCCCTCAATATTTACTTTAGGAATTGGGAAATATAGCTTATCTTGATAGTCGTTATAATCGACACCATACGGCTTTACATATCCTATTTTTTGTTTGACGCTGTAACCTTTGGCCTTATAATGCCCGTGAAACAGCATACGGATTTTGCTGTCTATGAATTTGATAAAAGGCACATTAAAGAACACGATTAAATTATCTGTTCTGAATGTTTCGAGGATTTCTTTAACCGCCCGGTTTTGTTTCGTGTACCAATCAGTAGATGGCGCGGTTGTTCCTAATTCTTCCCATATAATGACATCGCCCTTTTTGAGCTTGCCGGAGTTAAGAAGTGCAAAAAATTCTTTAGCGGAAAAAACAATATGCTCTATTGACAGGTTAGGCATAAAGGACAACGCCAAACCCATACAAGAGTAAGATTTTCCAGAACCCGTCGCCCCTGTAAATATCGCTAAATAATTTTGGTTTTTCTCATAAATCCGGGCCTTTATGCTGTTGATGTGGGCGTCATAAACGGCGGTTTCGTTAAAAGGATCCTTATTGTATGTTTGAAATATTCCCGAACTTCCATTTATGAATGGATCTGTTTTAAGGGCGTCTATTAATGGCGGTTTATTTGAATTTTTAACGCGGCGTTTTGTTATGGTGTTGTTCGCGATTATATCCGTGATACTTTTAAACGGATCCAGAAATTCACGGGTTGCGGTTTCGCTCATGTTTTCGCCGCCGTTTTAGGTTGCACGCCGTGGGCTGTTTCTATTAAATTATAATTTTGGTGTAAAATCATTAAGAGCATTTGTTGAGATATACACAATTCAAAATATTTTTTTCTATTAGTGATTAGCCCGAGGTTTGTTTCTCCGTATACTTTTCTTTTTTGTTTTTCAATATTGTTTATTCCATCATATATGTCGGGATTTAGAAACAGGTTTTTAAGCAGCAACCCCTTTAAAACCTGTATCGAACAATCGAAACTTATAACGGCCTGTTTTTCATATTCCCCCATTGTGGACGCTATAAAATTCATGCGGTCGAGGTGGCGAAACACAATAAAATTATATCCCTGTGTTGCGGTTTGTTTGCTTAAATCGTCGCCTATTTCGTCATAAATCATTTTATTATTTACGCCGCCGCCAATCATGCTGCAAGACCAACCCGAACTTTAAAAGTTCTTATAACGCTTACGAGTTCTTTATTTGCGACAGAATAAAGATATTTCCCATATTCAATTAAGAATTCAAACCCTGTTTTTTGTTCAATGGCCCACAACATGGCGGGGACTTTAGATAATGGTTGTTCATCTTCATATATTGTGCGTCCATATGCGTTTTCTTCAAATAGCGTTATTTTAACGCGTGGCTCACGGCTTGTTTTTCTCAAAAAGTGTTTTTTTGGCACCATCAACACCCCCGTATTTATAAACTTCATATTGCAGCTTGTATATTTTGTTAAGCCCCGCCCGGACACTACGCAAAGGGGTTGTAAGCCCTTTCATGGCGAGTTTTTGTTTAGATGTCGCATTGTCGGGATTTATGAAATAATCCGTTGTACCGCTAAAAAAACGGGGTTCTTCCATGCGTATTTTATAGTTTGTGTCGTCTAAATCTGTTATCTCATCAAATATTACTGTTTCATCCTCTAAATAAGAGAGGTATTGTGTTTTAGGATCCTTAATCATGGCTTTTTTACAAAACTTTAATTGGCTTGTAAATACCGCGTTCATAAACAGGTTTTTAATTATTTTCGGGGTTTTTTCAAAGTTGTAGATGTGGCGGATTAAATATTTTTGTGTCGGGCCTGTATTGATTAAAACCTTTTCAATTCCCCGGACTTTCGCCATTTTTGTTTTAATTTTGTCTAAACGCTTGTTTAGATCCTTATAGTTCTGCCTCATTGAACAAGCCCCGCAGCTTTAAGCGACATAAAGAGGTTCGCAACCCCCACAACAAGCGTTATTAAGAAACCAATAACAAGCAACAACAATATAGTTTTTTCTTTATTGACAACTTTAGACATACCATAAGCAACCGCCAATTTTAGAACTTCGTTAAATCTTGATGCGCCAATATCCTTTTTATTTTCTAAAGGGATGCTTTTTGCGCCCTCATCTTCAACAAAAACACAGGGAATGGAAAATAAAGCCGACTGTTTGATATAATATATGTCTTTTTTATCAATTAATCTTTTTTTCTTTTCAAGTTCCGGGTTTAATTCTAATTTTTTGACTTGACGATCAAGAATTTTATTTGCCCGGACATTAAAATAAACACCATATCCTTTATGCCGTTTCAACAGCAATTTAAAATTTGTAACAATATCTTTCCATGAAAACAGCGCAATACCTGTAAAAGCAAGGATTGTAAGACTTTCAAAACAGAATAAAAACAAAAGAGCAACCGCCCATACTTTAAGCCCGAGTTGAACATATAAGAAATATCCAAAACCACCAAAAAAGGCCATAAGCATAAATCCTATAATTACAATTTTCCAGAACATGGACGGCTCTTTTTTAATGGGTGGGGTATACTCTTTTTTGGGTTCTGTTGCGGGTTCTTCTTCTTTAATCCCCTCAAAAACATACGATATTTCGGAATCATCTTTTTTCTTTTTATTCGCAAATAAACCCACACTATCACCTACTGTTTAAATGTTTTTTTTGGGATGTTTCCCCGTTCGACTTTGACCTGCCGGTTGTTAAATGTTGCTTCTAAAGTTTTGCCGCCATACGCCCGCGTCATATTGATTATAAGCCCCTTTTCACTCTCGAAAAACCCTTTTGCATCCTCTAATTCATCACTATCTTCACACATAACAAGAATTGTGCTTAAAAAATGCAGTTGTTGGACTTCTTTTTCCCCGAGATTACCAAGAACGAGATCTATTTTTTCATTTTCATATTTTGGCTCAACAAATTTCTGTTTGAGCATAATGTCATTTTCGACGAAACTTTCGCCGGAATATTCTGTTTCTACTTCGGAACCATCATCTTTTGACATAAATTTATTCGTCCTTTTCTTCAATAGAAGTAAATATTAAAATTAAGCTTACGAGGAGCCAGATTAACGCCAAATATGCCGTTATGCCGTATGTTTGCGTGTCGCAAATAACGGCGTTTGTGTTGGTTGTTGTGTTGCCCGTAACTGTTGAATTTTGGATAACATCAAAACAGTTCGTGACTTCAATCCCCGGGCTTAAAAAAAGATAGCATGAAAAAAGGATCCCAAAAATTCCAGCAAAAGTAATTAAATATTTTTGTTCTGTGGATTTTGCGATATAAACAAGAAGTGCGGTCATTAAAAACCATGCAGCGAAAACAAAAATATCCATTTTTTACACCTTTAAGATGGGTGGGGGATTCCGCCCCCGTCGTGTGGTTTACCTAACCATTGACACCGCAAGGAATAAACCAGCGATTCCGAGGAAAAGAGGAATAAAACCTACGATGGTACCAGTTGTGCCTGTTAGATTAGCATCCGTAATTATGCTTTGGGTTATCGGGATAGCTACTGCAACAATCAAGATTGTTCCAACAACAACAGACATTATAGCTCCAGTCATAGACATAAATTAAACACCTCTGAACCGTATCTTTTCGCTGATTACTTTTAAGTAAATAGCACGAATAAGAGTTTAAGAGCTATAATTATGGCAGATACTATTGTAATTCGGGACAAATACGGAAATATAAAGGCGTCCGGAACAACGGGCAACCTTAAAACTTCTTCTGGAGAGAGATATAACGCCCGTGATAGGTTTAACGAATCAACCGTCCGGGCCATGCGGGGCGGCAAAACCATACAAGAAATAAAAGACCAACGGACAAGCGGGAGCCAACATATAATTATTGATGATACGGGCAACAGAACCGTAAAAACTGAAAAGACCGCAACATCAAGCCACGCCATACAACGAACAACAACCAAAGGAATACGGATTAACCAAGACCGATATAGACAAAAACAGGCAACCGCCCGTTATGTCGGGGCCACAAAGGGAGAAGAAAAGACAATAACCCCCCAAGAACAAAGAGGACAGGCGCGGCAAGACCTTAAATATGCAAAATCAAGAGCGGACAAATACCGAAATATGGGCGATCATAAAAAAGCACATGAAATTATAACAAAAGAATATATGCCGGCCATGAATGAACTATTTGTTTCTTCATTTCCAACAGCAAGCGAAGTTAAAGAAAGGGGAAATAAAATAATAAGTCCTGTTGTTTCAGGAACCGATAATTTGGTTAATAAGTTAGGATTAACCGGGGGAAGAAAAGAAACAGTAACGCTTGAAATAAAAACAACTCCGGGAAAAACAGAAAAAACAATAATCGAAACAAGAAAAGAATATCCTAATATGTTTGAAAAAATGGGAATAACCCAAACAAAAGAACAAAAAGAAAATACATATATGAGTTCTCAATTTGGTAAGGGTGTCGCCCGGACGGTTTTAGAAATACCTAAAACTTCGCTACAATTAGGTGTTGCGGGCGGTACTTTATTTACAGATGTTATAAACGAACCGAAAAAATACACCCCCGAATATGTCGGGGCGGGTGTTGGTTTAATGGCAACAGGCGTTAAAAAAGGCATAGAAGAAAACCCTGGGGCTTTTTTGGGTTCTGTTGCTGCTTGGGGCGTTGCAGATAAAGGAATTAAAACAGTTATTCATATACCTAAAACAATACAAAAAAAAGCTATTGATGGGGCTATAATAAACAAACACGGCCACACCATGACAATAGGGGCGGAAAATATCGCAAAAGAAACCCCGCAAATAATTAAAAAAACATATCAAACAAGCACAAGCAAAGGAAATGTTTTTATTGAAAAAATAGGGACAAAAACAATTAAGGATCCTTTAAAACTCGCGGATGGCACAATTTTACCAAAAGGAAAATATGACATATTCAATGTTGCCGGGGGTTATATCTCGAAAAGAGGCAAAGCCGTTGTTAAGACAAAAGGCGGTTATGTTGCGTTTATCAATAAAAACAAAAATGTGTTTGTATCCCACACAAAAGGCAACGCAATAACAGATGTTGAGATGTTCGCCGGTAGAAAAGCCACTTTTAAGGCCGTTGGGGGCGTAGATGATTTTAAATTAAAAGTACTCAAGAATGAAAAAATATACTCATTTAACCGACACGAAACCCTAATAAATGATTTAGGCGTATCAAAACAGCAACAGCAAAACATAGCACGGGTATTTGAAACAAAAAGCGGGGCTATTTCCGGGCTTAAATTACAAAAAGGCGATAGTGTCGGATTAAGATATAATTTAAATCAAGCCCCCCTAAAAAACAATATATTGGATCGTGGGGGTGTTGCAGCAGCTAAAAAAACAGGAATTAAAATAAAGGATCTTCAAAAAGAAAATTGGGATGTTTATTTCTCAAAAAGTAAAAGTTCTGTTGGGGCAAAGGCCAAAACCGGCATTTTTGTAAAACAGGCAGCAAAAGAAACAAAAGATGTTGCGGGCGGATCCTCATTAAAAACTATTGAAAAATTAGACAAAAAAAGCTTATCTTCTCTTATTGAACCGCTCGAAAAGGCACATATAAAGATTGCGCATACAGTCCCGCGGGTTGTATCAAAAACAAAAAACGAAATATTAACACCCATAAAAGAAAGTATAAGTTCGGGAATTTCGGGCGCAATAGGGGTTAAAGAAAAAACAATTACAAAAACCGCCATTATGTTAAGTGCCCCCTTTTCATATAAACAAGCTCAAGAAACAATAACAAAAGAGGCAACTATGACAAAAGTTAGA
This sequence comes from archaeon, assembly GCA_030630425.1. Classification (GTDB taxonomy): domain Archaea; phylum EX4484-52; class EX4484-52; order EX4484-52; family B79-G9; genus GLR112. The sequence continues at coordinate 13,511 of DAOVNB010000002.1, forward strand.
GGGCGAGTAAAACAAAAGAACAAACCCGCTTTTATGCAATTTGTAAGCCCTGCAACCGCAATAACAGTAAAACAAACACAGCGACAAAATATAAAATTATTACAAGGGCAAATGCAGGGACAAAAACAAGCAATAAGACCCATACAAGAAATCGCCCCGAGTATGCCGGCACCAATTACGCCACCGGCAAAAAGAACAGGAGTTAAATTTAACCCAATAAAACCGCCAATAATGGAAACAGGATTTAAAAAACCACCTTTTGGTTTTGGTTCTGACAGGGATACAGGCCCTAAAAGAAAAAAAATATCTGTTGGATCCCCCACCGTTAAACGCAAAAAGGACATAAACCCGCTTTATGGTTGGGGGGCGGTTGCCCGTTTTGAAAGTATGTTTGGGAGAAAAGCCATACACCCGAAAAAAACAGAAAAAGAGAAAAGCAAGTTTAAAAAACACTTACGGCGTAGTGGTTTAGTTTTAGACTACAAAATGCCGGGGTTAAAATCATTATCTAAAAAAAAGAGGTTTTCATTATGAGAAGAAAAGGACAGCTAACTTTTGACGGCATCTTAATGGGCTTTTTGCTACTTGTTGTTTATGTCGCCCTATTGCCCGCAATAAATGAAATGGTTAGTACGGCGTTGGGGCTTACAAGCGGCATGACATCGGTTATTCTGATATTGTTCCCTTTGTTTATGCTATTGGGGATAATACGCGGAATGTGGGGTTATGGCTCATTTACAAGCGGTTAAGGGGGTGGTTTCATGGAACGATACAATGTAACGCGAAAGAAGAACGGACAGTATAAAGATGTTAAAAAAGTGTCTAATCGTCGCACTAAAAATCGCGATAGGATAGACGACGACGGATTTACAGACCAACGCGGAATAAAAAATTTGTCTTTGTTTAAACGCATAAAAAGGTGTTTTTAATGTCTAAATTTATGCAGATAATCGGCAAAGTTGGTAAGAAAATAGGAACCGCTATTAATGATTATCGTAAGGAAAAGGCCGAAGAACGAAAAATCTATAAAGACGCTGCAAAGCAGGAAAAAAGAAAACAAATACGCTTAAAAGCAAAAAAAGACATACGCGACAAAAACAAAAGAAAAAAGGATCTTTGGGGCGACTTATGAATAAAAAACTGTTAATAGGATTATGTATATTCTTATTAGCGATTAGCCCGGCGTATGCGTGGGACGACGCAAATTATGGATACAGGAAAGCCATAAACACAAGCGGGAGTACAAACAACGATTACCAAGTGGTTTTTAATTGGACTTATTCGCCAAACCAACAGGCAGACATGGACGATTTTAAATGTTATTCGGAGGGCGGCGTTTTGCTTAATCATTGGGTGGAAAATAAAAGCGATAGTGAGTGGGCGTATATTTGGCTTAAAATGGATACAACCACAGCAAGCACCATAAAAGCATATTGTTATTACGGTTATGTATCCGCAACGAGTTTAAGCAATATTGATACAACTATGTTGTTCGGTGATGATTTTAACGACGCGTCGGTTAATGCCTCTAAATGGGCGGAACATTCAAGCTTAAACACCGGAACCATGACCGAAAGCGGCGGCGAGTTTATCGTAACCGGCGGTGCGGCGAATTATGAATTGGTACACGGGCAAACCGAATTTAGTTACCCGGTAATTTTAGAGGGTAAAATTAAAATGAACGAAAGCGGTTCGAGTTCGTGGTTTGGTTTAGACGACCGCGCCCCAAGTGGCGGGGCAGATGGGGGAATCGACCAAGCAGTATTTTTTTACTCTACATCAAGCCAATATCGAACTATGTTAGATGGTTCGGCGACCGCAACAGCAAGAGCGGACAGTTTGGATACATATAAAAGAACAAAAATTGAATATATAAGCACTACTTCGACAAAATTTTATATAACTGATATGACAACACCAAAATGGACTTCAACCGGAGACCGACCGACCGATAATATGGGGGTTTATTTTGCAGCTTGTACTGTTTCAAATGTTATAACTTCTGACTGGCTCTTTATTAGAAAATACAACACAACAGAACCGACAATATCCATAGGCATAGAAGAAAACCAAACAGGCAATACCCCCCCAAGCATAACAATAAACACCCCGGGAAATACGACATACTATACAACTTCAATACCGGTTAATATTACCGTTTCGGATACCGACAGCCCCGCGTTTTGGTGTGCTATATATAACGACGGGGTATTATTACAGAATGAAACCACAAACACCACATACACAACAACCTTGACAAAAACCGGCGGGGCGCATAATGTAAGCGTTCATTGTGACGATTACACCGTCACAAGCGACGACGCAGAATATTATTATGTTTTCATGGGGCTTAATGTATCCCTTTTTGACGGTGGGACAGGGGCAACACTTACAAGTTGGAATATATACGCAACCAACGGGACTTTTAATTATTCGGATACGGGCCTTACAAACCCGACATTAATTGATATTTTCGATTTACCCACAGGATCCGTTAATATTACTTTTGAAAAGCCCGGGGGGAATTACCAAAACAGCACATACACCCACACTCTTAATAATTCCGCGCTTGTAGAACTTGCAGCAGATGTTTATTATAATCAATATTTCTATATCCGGGACATTGACACAGACGCCCTTATATCAAGTTCAAATATTGAATTAACCAACGGCACAAATACAACAAACGGGAATTTGTCGGCGGGTTCTGTTACCTTTGGCCTTGATGTAATCCCGTGGGGAACTGTAAATATTACGGGTTCCGCTTTTGGTTATGCCCCCAACACAACAGAAATAACAATTAATGGATCTTCCCAAATATCATATACAACCTATTTGAGAAAAGCGGGTTTGTATCTCGAGGCGAAAGACGAAGAAACATACGCAGCTTTAACCTTTAATATAACGATTTTAAACTCGACAACTTCGGAAACATGGACGGAGCAGACCGCATTTAATAAGGATTATACACAGTTGGCGACCGGCTACATCACAATAAAGGTTACGGCCACAGACTACCCCCAACGCAATTATTACGCAACCATGACGCAATACACCGCATTAAGTTTTGACGCTTATTTATTGAAAGAAACAACGGGCCATAATGTGGCTATGGTAATTTTAAACAATAATGATGTTCCGCTACAAAGCGCAACAGTTACAGCAACGAAATTTATTAATGGATCGTGGGTTTCAGTAGAACAGGGCGAAACGGACAGTTCCGGGACAACTAATTTATTTTTGGATATGTACACCCAATACAAAATAAAAATAGAACATGGCGACATTGTAACCTTTTACAGGACATTAACCCCCTCTGCAAATTCTTATACTTTCCGGGTGTCCGGGCAGATAGAATTAAATTTTTATAATCTGTTCGAGGGGATCAGTTATTCAATAATTCCCATACAAAACAGCATTTTAACAGAACAGACAAATTTAAGTTTTGTGATAAGTTCGGCAACGGGGGAGTTGGAATATTTCGGGTATATTGTTGAAGATAACGACCATAACGAAATCACAACAGGTTTAATTGATTCTTCGCCGAGCGGGGCAGAAATGATTTATGAGTTGGATATTTCAGCTTTAAATTATTCTGTTGGGGACAATATTTATTTTTATACTTATTTCAAAAGAGCAGACACAGACGAGGCGACGTATACCCGCTATTGGATAAATAAAACATATGTCATTTGGATTTACACCGACAGCAACACGACAATTATTGACGCATTGGATCAGTTTAGCGCGGAGAACACAAGCGAACTTGCGATGTTGTTTATAGCAACTATGATAATGGCGTTATCGTTGGGTGGTTTGGGGGTTATGATCCAGCGCGTAGATGTGGCTATGTTGGTGGCCTTAATGGAATTGGGCGTTTTTGTTATGATTGGTTGGGTTCCGTTCTTTGCGGGTTCTGTTGCCGGGCTTTTCGGTATTATAATATTATTTTCGTATGTGATGGGTGGTTAAATGAACGGGGCCGCAATTTTGATTATGATGTTAATGTTTAACTTCCTTACGGTTATGGGGGGCTATGCCGATAATAGTTTATTGAATAAATTTATTATTGTGGATACGACAGAAGAAACCGTTATATCATCAAATGAGCTTACAGACGCGATAAATACGGATTTCAACAATACCGGATCCGTGACTATTACAAACATAATGAGTAGTTACAGTCCGCTTATTTTTATGTGGAATTTCTTTATTTTTATATTGGGTACCTTGTTTGCGCCGTTTATGGTTTTCGGTTTCGGGTTGCCTTTGATGTTTGCGGTTCCGCTGTTCATAATGTGGTTTATAACTTATATGTTCTGCATATACGCATTACTCCGGGGGGTGTCGTTCTGATGGTTGCAGGGTACACAACAACAGAATTTTACGACATTATTATACAGAATTTCACAACCTATGTTACGGGTTCTGCGGTATTGACCGGGCTTTTGATATTCACGGGTTTGTTAATATTGTTTGTCAAAACAGGGTTCCCACTTCCTATAATCCTTGTAATAATGATACCTTTAG
>DAOVNB010000077.1 GCA_030630425.1 archaeon
AGATGTATATGGAATTTTTTGCCAAATGTTTTTTTTAGAAGTCGAATATAATGCAATGTGTTTTCAATATTTATCAAAGGCTCGCCGCCGGTTATGCCGGCGCCCATAGCATCTGAAAGTTGTGCTTCTTTTAGTATATCTTTATCTTCTTTTACCTCGACCTCATTTGCAGATGTTGTTTTTTTGTTTTTTCTTTTTTCTGACAACGGGCAGTAAAAACATTCTCTATGACAAATACCGTGCACAAAAAGCACAAGCTTTTCTCCTTTAATACATTGTTTGCACCCTTTCGGGAGCTTGCCCAAAACAAAGGTTTCTGCAGGAGAAATGTTTATTTTTCTTATCATAACTTGTTTTTGAGATGAATTAATTAATTAAATGTATTTATTGTTCTACGTATTCGGGGTTTTCCTGTAAAATGTGTGGTGTTCGTGGTTTCAGAAAGGAAAATACAGATTATTGCTTTATTTTTGATTCTATTGATTAATTTTGTTTTTGGAACAATTAGAAGCTTTATTTAGGCTCTAAATTGAAAAATAACAACTGTTTCACGACAGGTTTTTTATGTGCGCAACTGTCCTGCGACAAGTATATATAACCCCCGAAACAAAGAGTGTGCAGGATGTTTGGCTACACAATAGAATACCACAACAAAAATAATATTTTTGAGTGGTCGACATTCAAAAAACTATGGGAGATAAAACCCCTAATTTAAATGGAGGCATGTAACCATGCAAAGAATTAAACAAGTTCTAAGCGGTGCAGTAGGCCTACTTATGTCCGGAGCAACACTTTTAACCCCGGCATTGGCAGACTTTACCCTAGACAACTTTGACACAATGACTGCTGCAAACACAGTTGTAGTAGTTGGAACAGACGCAAACGCAGCCGATATCGTCGGTGCAATTAATGTAGGTGCAGCAATCGCACAAAACGGAGCAACAGCAGACGCAGCTGCAGCGGCAATAATCGCAGGCGCTGAATCTGACGATGTAATCTTAGGAACTTCTGTTAACAGCACCCTTGACAAATCAGCATACAAAGACAACGATGTTTCCGGTCTTCTTGACACAAAAATAACCTGGAACAGTGAAGATGTAGATGTAGAAGAGCAGATTGTCCTTGAAGATGGCCTTGTGATTATGGTTAGCGCTACAGGCGATGAAGAATTTGGTAGCGACATTGTCATGGGAACAGACTCAAAAGACGCAATTGGCTACAGGTTTGTGATTGACGACAACGACTTTAACTACAGTGCTGTTAGTGACTCAGACACACTGGAAATTACCGTGCTTGGAAAGTCCCTTACAATCAGCAAAGTTACAAACAAAACAGGAACAGCAACAGACAGCATAAAACTTTCCGAAGGGACAGAAACCGCCCTTAAGACAGGAGATTCTGTTGAGATAAACGGAAAAACTGTTGAAGTAACCGCAATCGGTTCGGGTTCTGCAGCATTCAAAATAGGAACAGAAACAGAATTCATAAACACTGGCGATGAAGAAGAAATCGGCTCAACAGGAATCAATGTAAAGATTGAAAGCATTCTTTACACAGATGATGTTGAAACAAGACAGGTTCTTGTAACTGTCGGAACAGACCTTACAACAACTGTCAAAACAGACGATTCCATGGAAACATATGGCGAACCTGAAGACGAAGAAGACGCTGTATGGGTCTGGTTCATAGACGCTGACGATAGTGACACAGGAAAGCTTACAATCGGTGCTAACCACAACCAGAAATATGACGAAGTGGACGAGGCGGTTGTGAATGTTGGTGAATCAATAAAACTTCCAAACGACTACGCTGAAATTGAGTTCACAGAACTTACAGAAACCGGTGTCCAGACATACGAGCTTTACTTCGACGAAGTTGACTTCAAGCTAAAGACAGACGGAACAACAAACGGCGGCAATGTAGACAACCAGAAGGTTCTTGTGCTTCAGGCAAAGGGTGGAAGCGGCAACGGATTCTCCGTTACAGCAGACACAGGCACTGAAGAAGGCGATTATGTATACCTATCTGAATCAAACGGAATTGCCTTCAAGAACGATGACGGCGACATCCAGCAGGGAAACACAAACAGCTTCTTTTTAACAACAGATGACACAACAATGACTGTAAGCTACAGTGCTGCGGGCGGCAATCTGACAATTGAAGAACCTGCTGCGGGTGGCGGAGAAAATATAACTGTTGACTTCAGTACAGCATACGAATACCTTGGAGCAAAGGAAGGTGATGCAGACGAAAACGATGTTACCTGGAAGGGAACAAACATGGCTGCAAAAGATGAGGATGTACGAACAATATACGGCACTGTAATCGAAACTCCAGAAGACAACGCAGATTCAGACAAAGTTGTTCTTGTAGTTCCCGCAGACCAGGTTAAAGCAACAATAACCATCAAAGGGCTTGGCTCAACTGTTGAAACAGTAGCTGGTGGCGTAACACAAGTTGACCTTGGCAACGGAATCGCAAAGCTTGCATCCGAAGCTGAAGCTGACAAAACAGCTAAAAACCTTGTCCTTATGGGCGGGCCATACGCAAACAGCCTTGTAGAAGAGCTTGCAGTTGCAGGAAAAACCCCAACCAAAGCACAGTGGGCTGACCTTGCAGGAAAAGCAATTGTACAGGCAATTGACGGTGCTTTCGCTGAAGGAAAAGCTGCAATCGTTGTAGCTGGTGCAGGTGCAGACCAAACAAGAAACGCTGGCCTAAAGCTTATGGGCGGTACACTAACAGGCGCTATGGTTGAAATCCAGGGCGACACAGTAACTGAAACAACCTACGCTCCAGAAGCTGAAGAAGAAGTTGTTGAAGACGAAGAATAAATCATACCTTTAGGAAGGAGCTTTTTAGCTCCTTCTTTTTTCTATTTTTTTAATTCAAATTAGTTCTTAGAATCTATTTTCGCAAATGCTAATGGCTTGCTTAACAGAATATCCTTATTCATTAGAAGAGTATTAAATCTAATACGCTGACTAAAAGAACACCAAGAAATTTTAACTCAATTACCTAATAAGCCCAGTCAAACACAAACATAGCAAACACTGCACAAAAAAACCAAAAATATGAACTGGGTGCAAGGAGCGGAACCGAAGTCCCGCTCTTACATCCCAGTAAGGGAGATAAAACAAATATGAAGTTATCCGCCCTTAAAGAGCAACATGTCTAAAGTTGTATACATATATTATCGCTAATCATATATATAGTTTTCGGTCAATTTGGTTGTCACATTAAAGAAATTAAATTATTTTTATAATCTATCTTGAATCTCTTGTTGACAAACTGTTCTGTGACCCAGATATTTGTTTCTGTATGCTGTGTTATCTTTTCAACTTTAATTACTCCGCCTGCAAACGCAAGATAGGGTATGAGCTGGTCTGCAAGATTCCGGTCAATGGGTGCCTTGGATTCAAGAATCTCTGCTACTGTGTCACATGCCACAGAACCCACTTTCTCTGCGGAAACCCCCCGTTCACCAAGGGCGTCTGCACCAACCACTGAGTTTTTGCCCCTGCCCCAAAGGACAACAGCGCTTCCAGGGCAATCACTTTCAACAAACTGCTCTTTTAGTTGTATGTCTCGCCCAATTTGTTTTTCTACTGCTTTTTTTTGCCTTTCTGCAACATGCGCAGCCATAAGGCTTTTAGATGCAATAGATAATCCAAATAACTTCAAATTCTCTTGTTTTTGCAGGATAAATGGGTTTAGCTTTTTTGGCGGCGATATTGTTGCTAAAACTTTTGCGCCGCCTTTAGGATAAAAACCGTGCCTTAAAACAGAAACAGTAAACTCATAACCTATTTTTGAAAGAACCGGTCTTAAAACTTCCTGTGTGTATGTGATCGGCGGCGCCCATTTACCGAAAGTTGCGCCGCCGTCAATTGTGATTGTGATTGGTTTTTTTACATGCAACCCTGCAATAAGTATGGCTTGCAAAACAAGACTTACAGACGCTGCTGTCGGGACTGTCAAATGAATGTTCTTTTCGCATAAACTGCCCGGATAAAACTCAAGCTCTTTTGATTCTAAAAAAACGCCTTTTGTTTTTGCATTACACATTTTAGCAACTGCACTTATGGCGCAGATATGCTGGCTTTTAAGCCCTGGAGTGCATCTTTTTGCGCGGATGTTTGTTATTTTCACAGGCACCCCCACAACAGCAGATAGTGCAACTGCGGTTCTTACAATCTGGCCGCCGCCCTCTTTATGCGACCCGTCAATTGTCAACATAACTACATTCTTCGCGTTTAAAAATATAAACCTGGCTTGCCAATTATCTGACAGGTGTGTTAAATGAATATAAACGAACAGATGGCTCTTGCAAAAAGAAACACCGTTGAAATTGTAACGGAAGCAGAACTCAAAGACATTCTTTCAAAAAAAAGGCATCCTGTGTGCTATTGCGGATACGAGACTTCAGGGGCCGTGCACCTCGGGCATGTAGTAACTATAACAAAACTTATAGATCTTGAAAAAGCAGGATTCAAGGTAAAAGTTCTTTTTGCAGACTGGCACACTTGGCTTAACCGCAAAGGGGATTGGGATTTTATCCATAAGACAACAAAGATATGGGAAAGATCATTCAAAAGTATGGGCCTTAAAAATGCAGAGTTTGTTTTAGGCTCAACATTTCAAAGAAAAATGAGCTATGTTGATGACCTTCTTTCAATGTCTCTTGACACTACAATAAACAGGGCATTGCGAAG
>DAOVNB010000029.1 GCA_030630425.1 archaeon
CCCTTTCGCGCTTTCTTTTTGCGCGCATGCAATTATAGAATTAAGCCAAAAAATACCAAAAAGGATCAGAAACACAGCAATAACTCTTTTGCTTGTGATTGCTTTTGTGTTTCTTTTGCCCCAGTATGCGCGAACATACACGCCTCAAATAGAATTTGAAGATGGTTTAAGGCATGTTACGGTAGATATTAGCGAATATATCAAAAACCAGAACATAACAGATATTTCGTGTATTGGAAACTGCCCGCCAGTTGCGTATTATTCCCAAAAAAAGATTAATGTTTTCTACAATAAAGATGCACTTCTTAGAAGTGATGCGAAACATATACTTGCGTTTGAGCCAATTGATAGCGAAACAATTGTTCTTGTTGAAAAAACATGCAATAAATCAAGATGTGCATATCTCTATAGGCGTTTATTTTAATGTTTATGTTGGTATGGCAAAAACAATATAATATTGTTTGAGTAATGTGGTGTTTATGAAAGATAAAGAAAAAACAGAGAAAAAAGAAGAGACAAAACAAGAACCGAAAGAAAAAAAAGAAATCGGTTTTTTAGTCCTTATTGCTATAATTGGCATTATTTTTTTGGTGTTCGCATTTATTTTTGTAAACTTCACAAAGGAAAAAACACTTGAGGATAAATGTATGGCTTATCAAAACGATCCGGGACTCCTTTATGACTGCATCTGCGTGCCCACAACACGGCAAAAAAATGATACAGACCTTGTAGATATAAAAACAGACGGTCTTTGCACATGCTTCTGTGATATCGGAAACAACCAAACAGCCGATATTGAAATCAGGGTTGCAAATCATTAAGGACTTTTTAAATTTCAAAAAACTGCCTTAAAAAAATAGTCGCATAACTGCCTTTTTTAAGCGTGAATCTCAAAACCGCTTTTGTTTTATCTGTGTTCAATTCATCTTTTGAAACCTCAAGAATACTGAAATCATTATATTGTGAAAATACATCTCGCTTTTCGCCCTCGCTTGAAAGCTCGGGCATTTTTTCTGAGCGAAACATTTCCGGCACTACGCCATCATCTTTTAGTATGTTTTCAACAACATCATCTTCAACAGATGAAAATATTCTTGATGAAAAAAGATATCCCGGAAGCGGTATTTTTGTTTTTGATGTCACTTTTTTATCATCAATCAATTCAAAAAGCGCACGATTAAATATCTCTGACTGATAAGCAGACACAAACATTTTTCTTAAACCTAGCGGAATTGTCCTTAAGGCGCCTGCAAAATCATCCTTGTTTTCAATCAAGTGCAGTAATATGTCTTTTTCATAAACGCAATTAAAAGGGAATTTGCGGTATGCGGCGTTAAGGTCTTTGAATGCATTTTTTCTTACAGAATTAAGCTCTTTTGAATCTGTTTTCCCAGGCATTGAAACATATGTTTCAACTGCTTTTCTAAAATCTCCACAAAGTATGTGCTTACCTACAATATGGCTTACGGGCCTTGAAGAGCCGAATCTCTGCTCGCCAAAAAAGTTCGGAAAAAAACCGTTAAGTGTTTTGTCTTTATTCTCTATATGTTTTTTTATGCTTTCAGGGCTTTCGCTTAAATTTCGTACAGTTATTGTAAACCTGTTTGCATCAAGCGCTCCAAGATATACTTTTTTACCGTAATTCAAAGGAGTTATTTTGATATTGTTCGGTTTTATTTTTTCAATCTGTTCTTTTTTTATTTTGTATGCAGATGCCCTTTGAGCAGTTATTGCTTTCTTATCTTTTATCCCTGCAACAGTTATTCGTGCATCTGAAATTTTGAGTGCTTTTGCTATGTTTTTTATAGCAATGAATGTGTCTGTGTCTTTTTTTTCAAGCGCAAAAACCAAAAAATCTCCTTTTTGCGTATTGTCAAAATTATATGTTTTTCCAACTTCGATTAAAGTTCCTTTAAGGGTTATCTCCTCAACAACAAAATCTTTGGGTTGGGATTTTATAGCGGCTTTTGGTAGCATTCCTTTGTTTCCCATAACATCAAACATAATAGTATATGCCTGCAGCAGACATATAAACTTAAAAAAATACCCACCATATATAACTTACAAATATTGTATAGGTGATTTAATGACCATAATCGGTATGAATTATAACAAAATACTTGCTGAAAAAACAAGCTCTGTTAGTGTAAAAAACATAAACACCGCCCCAAAAATAACCGCGGTAAAAAAAAGCAAGCTTAATGGTATTGGCGCAAAAAATGTTGATGTGCTTATCATAGGTTTTGAATACGCCACAGAATACACCCCGAAAGCCGGAAAAATACAGATAACAGGAGACATCATATATTCTTCGGAAAAAACAGACGATATTGAAAAAACATGGAAAAAGGACAAAAAACTCCCTGCAAAACTACAGGTGCTTCTCATAAACCATCTTTTCAGGAATGTGTCTGTAAAAGCTCTTGAGCTTTCGGATATGCTAAAAATGCCGCCAGTTGTAAACCTTCCACGGTTAGAAATCAAGAAAAAGGAATAGTTTTCTTTTCTTGTTCTTCTTTGTTTTTTTCATTTTTTGGTATTTTAAGGGTCGCATCTTTTATGCGAACCCTGTTTGTTCTTCCTGCTCTTGTGCGCTCAACAATGCCTCTTTTCTCCAAATCTTCCAAAATTCTTGAAATGCGTGCTTTTGAAAAATCCGTAATTTTGACAATATCCCGTTGCCTGCAATTTTCTCCTTTTTCCTGTATTGCCTCAAGTATACTGCGCTCATCCCCTCTTAAAACAGACAGAACCAGTTTGCTCTTTTTTTCATGTGTTTTTCTATAAAACACAACTGCTAAAAATATTATGGCTGCAAAAAGCACAATTGCTAGCGGAAGAGCGGTATTATCGCCAATGCTGATCTTTTCAAAATACACGGTAAATGGTGTTGCTTTTCCAAGAGCGGGATTTTTTAAAACCCAGGTAATTGTTGCTTTTCTCCCGGTTCCGCCAACAACGCCATTTTGGGGGTAATATGATTCAAATCCTTTGTCTTCTACAATGCCATACCCTTCAGGAAGTACCAATAGCACGGTTAAAACCTGTGTGGGTTCACGAACACTGGGTGTATATGCAAATGTTTTTGCATCCGCACTTTTAGAAACAAGATTGGGTGCATCATAACTTAATGCAACAGTATAATTCTTCGGGTTTTTGTTTAATGGTATGCATGCAATCTCAACACCGTAGGGCTTTGTCTCTGTGTCGCATACAAGAGTACCTAAAGAATCATGCACTTCAAGGTTTGTTATTCTTGAATAAGCAGCATAATATATTTTGTTTGTTGTAAGTTCTTGGTAATTAACTGAAATATCAAACCGTGTGCTGTCATCGCCGATTGTTATGGCCATATCATGGTTTGTTATCTGCGATGCATAAACAGGAGATGCCATTAGAAATAAAAGCAACACCATTCCTGCTTGAAAAAATAGTTTTTTCATATACAAACCTTCACAAATATATTGCTGCACAATCATGATTTTAACAGCATGCCGCCAATGCCTGCCTGCGCATACTTATGCATCATGTCTGCAACAGATGCAAGCGCGCCTTGAGCATCCCTCATTGAAAGTGTTATCTTCTCCGGGGCAATAATCTCAACAACGCTTGGAGCATAATTAATCACAATGTTTACAAGGCCTTCAAATTCTTTTACAATAATTATTATTTCTGCAACCTGTGAGAAAAGAACTTCCACCCCTTGTTTTTTTATGCGTTCCGGCGCATCTATTTTCTCTGTTGCTGTGAAATTTTCCTCAGTTACAAACACTCTTTTTTCATCCTTGGTTATTGAATTTATGTGCTTCTTAAGTGATTGTTCTGCAATCTCTTTTGTTGATGCCTGAACCTCAAAAACAAGCCATGCCTTAATCCACCCTTTTTCTAAAAGTTCGGCTTCATCGTATTTTTTATCTGCCATGTAATCATCCGTATTTTATTTTTAAGGCATAATTTGCCTTATTTTTTTAAACCGCCGCCTTTTTGCCCTTATGGAACAATAAAATGCTTTTTACGGCGCTATGAAACAATTAGGTGGTTTAAATTTATAAACATTATTCATTATTTTTAAGAACCATCGTAGTTTAAATTACTTTAGTTTTACAATTGGCGCACCTATTGTTTAACAAATAGTTCTCAACATTATAGCCTTTTCTTCTTATAACAACTTTATTACAGGTTGGGCAATGCGTGTTTGAGTATCCATCATCCTGAATATTGCCAAGATACACATGATTCAAACCTGCTTTCTTTGCCATCTCAAATGCCTTGATTAGTGTTTGTACTGGTGTTGGCGGGGCAGTTAGCTTATATGCCGGGTAGTATGCAGAGAAGTGAAGAGGGATATTTTTACCTGCGTTTTTTACCCATGTTATGAGTTTGCTTATATCTTCTGGTGAATCGTTTAAGCCCGGAATCAAAAGATTTGTAATTTCTGTGTGTATACCTAAATCAATCATTCTTTTTATTGTGTCTAAAACAGGCTTTACTGACGGAACACCACAGACTGTTTGATAAAAAGTATCACTCATTGATTTTAAATCTACATTTGCGGCGTCAAGATAAGGGCTAATCATATCCAAAGGCTCTTTTGCAATATACCCGTTTGTAACAAAAACATTGTAAAGCCCTTGTTTTTTTGCAAGCTTTGCTACGTCAATCGCGAATTCATAAAATATTGTGGGTTCCGTGTATGTGTATGCAATTCCTTGACAATTGTTCTTTACTGCAAGCTCAACAATTTCTTTGGGTGTTGTGGTTTCGCCTATTATGCGCGCTTCCTGAGATATTTCCCAATTCTGGCAGAAAGAACAGTGAAAATTACACCCAACGGTTGCGATTGAAAGCACTTTAGTTCCCGGATAAAAATGATATAGGGGTTTTTTCTCAACAGGATCCACTGCTTTTGATATTATTTTCCCATAAACAAGAGATTTAAGATTGCCTTTAATATTTTGCCGCACGCCGCAGTTTCCTTTTTTTCCTTCTTTTATATTGCAGTATCTTGCACAAAGCATGCATTGGACTGTGTTTGCGTTTATTTTTTTCCAGAATAAAGCGTCTTTTACCATAGAGCTATAATGTAATCTAAATTTTATTTAATTGATTACAAACCTCATGTTTTTAATCGAAGTCTTATTATCTTGTTTTCCTTTGCATCTTCTACCAGAAATTCCATGTTCTTTATCTTTATTTTCTCGCCTTTTTGTGGAATTCTCCCAATGCGGTTTATTATATATCCTGCAACTGTACCAAACCGGGCGTCTTCTATTTTTGTGCCGACAATGCTATTAAGCTCATCTATCGACACTCTTGCATCAACAAGATACCCGTTATCTGTGCGTTTTACCATAACCTCTTTTTTGTCGGTCTCATCGTATATTTCGCCGACAATTTCCTCTATTAGGTCTTCGAGCGTAACAAGCCCTTCAACCCCCCCGGAATCATCAACAACAATAGCCATATGGTGCCTTTTTTTCTTGAACTCCTTTAAAAGAAAGTCAAGATTTTTTGTCTCGGGTATGAAAAATACAGGCCTAAGCAGTTCTTTTATATGAAAATTGCCCGTGGTTGTATTCATCTTTTTAAGCAGATCCTTGGCGTAAAGAATACCGATAATATTGTCCTTGCTTTCATCATAAACAGGTATTCTTGAATATCCTTTTTCTGTCAAAAGATTTACTGCCTCGTTTGGTTTGGTTGTTACCTCAATACAAAACATCTCAGTTCGCGGGACCATTATCTGTTCTGCTTTTTGATTTGCAAAATCAAAAACATTTCGAAGCATCTCTTCCTCATCCCGTTTTATAACGCCCTCTTCTGCACCAAGAGATATTGTTGTCTTAAGCTCATCATAAGTGACAAGAACTTCTTTTGATTTCCCGCCGGTAAGCCGTATTAGTATGCCCGTTATTTGCTCAAGAACCCAGACCAAAGGATGTAGGGCCTTGCTTAAAAGCTCGAGGGGCCGCGCCATCAAAAGTGAAATTCTCTGGGCATTTCTGTGGGCGTATGTCTTTGGTGTTATCTCGCAAAAAACAAGCACCACCAGTGTTAAAACACCGGTTGCAATACCCACCGCATTAGAGCCATATAACTTTATAGCTAAAAGTGTTGTGAGTGCTGATGCGGAAATGTTTACAATATTATTTCCCACAAGAAGTGTTATCAGCAAACGATGCGGGTTTTCCTTTAGGCGCAATAGTGTTTTTGCTCCTTTTTTCTTGTTTTTGAGAAAGCTTCGAGCCCGTATATCGCTTAGGGAAAATATTGCGGTTTCGGCACCTGAAAAAATGGCTGAAAGTATTATAAGGAAAAAAAGCACAATTATCTGCAAATCCATTAAAAATCACAATATATTCATTTACTTAGCCCATATATTCCCAGGCAGTGTATAACATATGGTTTGTTTTATATATAAAATTGTATTGCTGTAAAGCTTCTTTTTGTTACCACCGAAACATATATAAACTTTTGTCACTATTTAGAACTACAATGGAGTGATAACTATGATTTCAAATAGAGTGTTATTCGTTTTGACTATGGTTTTGGCTTATTTATTGATGGGCCCAAATGCGTATGCTGCAAACAGGATTGATGTAGAAAGCCTGTCTTTTAGCGATGTGCGCCCCACAATTGGCGATATTGTTCTTGTTGACTTTGAGTTCGAAACCCAGTCTTCAGGCAGGCAAAAAGTAGTTATATATGTTTATGTTGACGGAAAGCTCCATAACAAAAAAACAGAATACCTTTATGACGGTAATTATGAGCGCAGGTTCTATATTGACACTTATGATCTTGAAAGAGGGACCTATAATGTAAAGATAACCGCGAAAATATACGATGACCGCGGCTATGTGGATGATACAGACACAAAAAACAAATACCTTTATGTGAAAGGCGAAGTAACAGACTCAAGAGTCTGCTACCATTACTATGATGATTATTATACAGACTATTATTATGACGGATACTGCTA
>DAOVNB010000105.1 GCA_030630425.1 archaeon
ATAGACTTCGCCAAGAGCTGCAATTGGCCCGAATATGGTATCAAGAACTGAATTGATTATAACGACCATTAACTACCACCCATGAATTTTCTTAGCATCGGATGCATGTCTTCCATATGCTGCTGCGCCAGCTGTTCATATAGCTGGTATACAATCATAACGGCAAGTAAAAGCCCGGTCCCTGATGTAAGCGCCCCTGAAAAGTCCGCAAATGCAGCCAAAAAGCCTACAAAAGCGCCACCAAGAACAGCAAGTGCGGGGATATATCGGTCTAAAACCCGCTCAATAACGCGCGGATCGCGCCTGAATCCGGGTATTTGCATACCGCTTTTCTGAATCTGTTTTGCAACGCTTGAAGAATCCATGCCTGATGTTGAAACCCAGAAAATTGAGAAAAGCATACTTCCAAGTACCATAAATGATGTATAGGCAATCACGCGATAGACATCTGTCGGAATTATCGCTCCTTGCAGTATATTCCACATGAATTCGCGCGGTGGGTTAAGATAATACATAAGCCCTGAAAGCGGTGTTCCTGTTGTTGCATCGAAAGTACCTAAAATAGTAAGCCCTTTGGATGCCAAAAGCTTTGACCACATCTGAAGATTGATTAAAAGCGCGGCTGTAAGTATCACAGGCATAACTGATGTATATATGAATTTTAAGGGCCATTTTCTTCCAAAACCCCGAATTGTTCCAAACGCCAGCGGTATCTCTACACGCATTGCCTGCGCATACACCACAAGCCCAAAAACAGCAAGAGTAGCTATTATGGGTAAGATATAGACGCTTAATGTATCAAACCCTACACTGCCGCCGGCGATTGACTGGATAAGTGCAGGCATAACACCCACAAATTCGCCTGTTGGCGATGTTGTTATGCTGAATGTCTTTATGAAAAGTTCTTTAGACACTCCTGCTGCGATGAATAATCCCACGCCTGAGCCGAAGCCCCATTTAGATACAATTTCATCTAAAAATATTACAAGCCATCCGCCTAATGCCACCTGGAATATTACCATGCCGACAGTGAAAGGATCTCCGGATGCAGGGGGTATTGCCCCGAAAATAGTGAATGCAATAGCTTCAAGAAGCGCAAATGAAAATGCCAAAAGCTTTTGTGTCCCCTGGAACATCACTTTTCCGTGATGTGTTGATAAGTCCCATCCAAGGATGCCGGCGCCGACAAGAAGCTGGAGTATAATGCTTGAAGTCACAATAGGTCCGATGCCTAAAGTCATAAGGGATCCAAAACTTGCGCCAAGAAGCGTTGAAACTTGTGCAAACTGTGATCCTCCGGCATCAGAAATTCCCCAGATAGGTATTTGCGTCAGCGCAAAATAAATAACAAGAATATATAAAGTCCATTTTATGCGCGCATTAAATGTAAGCCGTTTTAATGGTGATGATATACCCGGCAGTTTTTGAAGTAAAACTTCGTAATTCAATTAATACACCTAAATGATTTGTGCTTCCCCTTTTGCATCTTTTATCTTTTTTTCAGCAATTTTTGAGAAGCTTTTTGCTTTTAAAATCATTTTAGTTTTTATAGCACCCGCACCAAGAACTTTGTTGAAGCCAAGAGCGCTTACATCAATCACAACTGCATCTTTTTCTTTTACAGCTTTTTTGTTTTTGACATATTTTTCAATATTTTTTTCTAGTTCGGACAAATTTATTGGGTTGTTTATTTTTTTCACAATTGCAGGCAGTGTAAAGCCTTTTGAGCCAATTCCGCTTCCTTTTTCGTTGTTTACTTGAGACATTGCCTGCTGGCCTTTTTTACCCCGGCCTGCATTGCCCACACCACCACGGCTCCCGGCACCCCTGTGCTTTTTAGGAGAGCCCCAACCATAGGTTCTTGAGCCCCGTAGTTTTCTTACTTTTTTTGTCCTGTTTGTAGTCATTTAAATCATCATCTTTTCAATTAATTTGTTTATTTTTTCGCCCCTATAACCAAGAGCCCCGCCCTGGTTGAAGCCTTTTCTAATCCCTTTGCGTTCGTATCCACCGATAGGTGGGTGGAGGCGGAATAATTTCGCATCTTTTTCTTTGCTTAAAAGTTTCTTTTTTACTTCATTTGAGACTTCGCCCCAGGTAATGAAATCCTTTACTTTTGCAATCATCCCTTCATATACGGGATTTTTTGGAACCAGTATGCAGTGATTTGGTTTTGTCAGATTGAGCAGTTTAAGTGTTTCTGATATGTCTTTTTTCTTTCCTGCAGAACCTCTTACGCGTAGAACAACAAACATTTGAATTACCTCTTTATTCCTTTATTCCTTCAAGCAGTCCGACACTTTTTTTATCATTATCCATTACCTTAAGCTTGTTTAGTTTTTCAAATGCATTCATTATCGCCATTATGAAGTTCAGTCTTGTCTGTGTTGGGCCTCTTGATTTTGACCAGAGGTCTTTTATGCCTGCAAGCTTCATGAGTTTTTTTGCTTCATTTGCGACAACAAGTCCCATTCCTTTTGGTGCAGGAATAAGGTCAACAGTTACAGCCCCTCTATTTCCCTGTGTTTTGAATGGTATTGAATGTGCTGTGCCGCATGAGCATTCCCATGAGCCGCAGCCTCGTCTTATAGTCATTATGTTTAGTTTTGCTTTTTTCTGCGCTTTTTCTATAGCAGTTCTTGCATCAAGCCCTGATGCATATCCAAGGCCTAAAAGCCCGTTTTCGTTGCCGACAGCTGCAAGCGCACGCAACGTTCTTTTTCTTCCGGACTGGTGCATTCTTGTTGTAACCCTTACAGGTGTTCTTTTTTTGCCGCCGCCCTTGCCCGGCACTCCGCCAAGATAGATTATTTCTTCTTTTATTTCAGGGATAAGATAATCGACAATTTCCGGTTCTCTTATCTTAATGCCTTTATCGAATATTTCTTTTATGGATGTTATTTCACCGTTTACTACTTTTCTTCCAAGTTCGGTTTTTGGAATCCATGTTGTTGTAACATCTTTTTTTGAGTTGTATGTCATTTTTTATCACTTTTTGCAATTGTTTTTTCTTTTTTTATTTGTGTTCCTGCTTGCAGTTTGGTTTTTGTCTTTTCGAAATCATCGGCTATTTTTGTCTTTCTGTACGTATCTATATGCGTGCCTTTTATGCGCTCATCTGTTGGAAACATAGATTCATCAACAGGGATTTTTACACCGCCGTCAACAACGCCCTTTACAGTTGCGTATAGTTTTCCGCCTTTTCGCATAGTCTGTAATCCTGAATCAATTATTGCTTCATTTATTTTGTGTTCTTTTGCTTTTTTCGCAAGCAAAAGTCCTGCAAGGTATGCTGCAGGAATATTATTTTTTGAATTTTTCCAGCCATATTTTTCAAGGGATCCGGATACAATGCCAACAATCGATACATCGCCTTTTTGTTTGTAGCTTATAAGCTGTGCAATTATCTGGTTGTTTGTAACGCGCACAACAAGCCGCGTTTTTTTAGATATAAGAAGCTGAAGCCTTTTTTTATAGTTTGTCTTGCCTTCTCTTCTTCTTTTAAAATGCATTAAGTATCTGCTGTGTGTCATAATAATCTACTCTCTTAGTTTCTTTATCTGAAGCTTTAAGTATGCCTTGTCTTTTATCCTGCCTGCGGTTGCCCATGAATAAAGCTGCCTGTATTCGCGGACAGTTATCTTTTCTGCGTCTCTTAAGGTTTTGAGTTCCTTTCTTATGGCTCTTATGGCTTTCATCCATTTTTCCTTTTCAGGAGTTCTTGTGTTTTTTGTGCCTTTTCTTGAGCCCTGGCCTTTTTGCCTGCCTTTTTTCTTCTGTACTTTTTTTATTTTTGCTCTTGAATTGCTTGTGCCTTTTATCGGAAGCGCGCAGATTGAGCCGTTGTTTACAAGGTTCCGGACATCCTGCTTGGTTATTG
>DAOVNB010000054.1 GCA_030630425.1 archaeon
CCTGTTCGAATGACAGCAGCAAGGCAGGTAATGTCTCAAGCAAAAGAACAATTTTCCGGGCTTCCGTTCGCACTGCGTTGGATAAAAACCCCTAGAGGAATTCTTCTTAACCGTGCAATCCAGGAACTTGTTTCCGTTGGTTCTATTTACGAATACAATGTATTAAAAGAAATTCTGGGAGGGACTGTAACTCAGGCAGAGCATACAGTCATTGTAAAAGACAAGCCCGTAATAACCACAAGATAGCATAAAATGATGTAAGTTATATATTTATTCATGCCCAAAAACATCTATGTTTCCAGATATTGGCCAAAAAGGCAAAACCGTTCTTGTACTATGTATTGACAGAGATAATGATCTTGAAAGAAAAGCTGGAATAAAAGGACCGGTTATTGGACGAAACGAAAATCTTAAAGCTGCAGAAAAACTAGCGCTATCAGATCCCGCAGATTCCGATGTAAATGCAATTTTTAAAACAATACAGGTTTTTGATGAAATAAAAAAGAAAAGTTCCGCAGAAATAATTACACTTACAGGAGATGCAAATGTCGGAATAGCTTCTGACCGAATCATACTTCTGCAGCTGGACAGAATACTTAAAAAAAGAAAAGTTGCAGAAACAATAGTAATAACAGACGGTGCAGAAGATGAATATGTCCTGCCGCTAATCCGCTCAAGAATAAAGGATGTATATACCCAAAAAATAGTTGTAAAACAAAACAACCAGCTTGAAGGAGCATATTACCTTATGTATGAATTCTTAACATCTATACTTTCTGACAAAAAAGCAGCCAATATGTTTATCGGCCTTCCTGCAATTGCAATACTTATATACTCTATTTTCGGCAATGCCGGTGGGCGCCTCATATTAGGTGTTATTGGTGCGTATCTTTTTGTAAAAGGCTTTCAGCTCGAACCATATGTAAATCGGTTCGTACATGAAATTCATCTATCCCTGAAAGTTCGAAAAGCAAGTTTTTTCCTGTATATTATTTCCTTTGCTTTTCTTATAATCGGGGTATTTTCGGGATACGAAACAATAAAAACCACAAACACAACAGAAATTCTTTTGGGCAGTGCTTATTTTATAGAATCATCTGTTTTCTTATTTTTTGTAAGTGCTGTTCTTGCAGGTGTCGGAAAAATGCTCTCTGAAAAAAAGATTGTCTTCGCACAATACATAACTTATTTTGTCCTTATGTTTGCAGGAGCCTGGATTATGCATGAAATAAGTGCTTTTGTATTAGCCCCCCAAATTGGCTATTCTTCTTTGATATCTACAGTACTTATCGGCGGCGCCATGGTTGCCATAAGCTCATTTGTTGAGAAAAGACAAGCATTAAAGAAAAAATGACTTCTTGCATGTATTTCAAGTAAAATAAATAAAAATGGTGGGCCGAGGCGGATTCGAACCGCCGATCTTCGCCTTTCTTTCACACAAAAAGCATTGTGTGTGATGTAAGGGCAACGTCATTTTTGGCGCGCAAGTGTAAAACACTAAAAATCTTAGATTTTCAACGCGTAACCAACTAGACTACCGGCCCGCTTAAACAAAATGTATATATCTTCAACGCACTAAATATTTAAATATATGTTGAATCTTAAACAAGGCGCAATGCTTGTAAAATATGCAAGAGCATCTGTTGAATATGCACTTAATGCAGATACAAAACCCAAAATTCCAAATAGCTCTTGGCTTGAAGAAAAAAAAGGTATTTTTGTAACAATTCATAAAAACAAAGAGCTTAGGGGTTGCATCGGCTTTACAGAACCCATATACACACTTAAAGAAGGTATCAAAAAAGCAGCGCTCCTTGCATGTTTCAAAGATTCAAGATTTCCACCCATAAAAAAAGAAGAGCTGAAAAGTATACACTTTGAAGTTTCAGTGCTTTCAGATAAAAAACTGATTGAACACAAGACACCTGAAGAGCTTTTGGATAAAATAACTCCAAAAACAGATGGGCTTGTTCTTGAATACCACGGATATGTTGGGCTTTTTTTACCGCAGGTCTGGGAACAGATAAATACAAAAGAAGAATTCCTAAAAGAATTATGCTTTAAGGCCGGCATTCACAATCCAAGCGCATGGAAATCCCCCAAGTCAAATATTTACCGTTTTTTCGTGCAGGCTTTTGGTGAAAACACAAAAAATTAAGTATCTGACGCAAAAATCTTTATTTAAAACGCCACCCATATTTTTCATTGATTAGTATGCCAAAAATATTGTTCAGCTTCCTTTTGACCTTCGCGTTTTGGATAGTTCTTACAGGTTATGCCGTGCAGGAAATAATTGTCGGTCTTGCTATTGCATCTATTGTGACAATCACAACAAAAGAATTTTTATTCCATGAAAGCCCAAAAACATTATTAAGCCCGCTTTTTTGGCTTGGTTGTGTAAACTATCTGATTATATTCGCAAAAGAAGAAATCATAGCGAACATAAAAACAATCATATTGATACTTACAGGAAATATAAATCCTGCAATTATAAAACTTCCCACAACAATTAAAAGTAGCGCAAAAAAAGCGCTTCTTGCAGATTCAATAACACTTACCCCCGGCACATTCACACTCGAGATTAAAGATGCGCTTTTTGTTCACTGCCTTAATTATAAAAAAGGCTCAAACCCCGGAGCGGTTTTTGAAAAAACAATAGGGGGTATAAAATAATGATTATTTTGTTTTATTCCTTTGCGGTATTGTTGATTTTTGCGCGCTTGGTTTTCGGGCCGAGTTTTGCAGACAGGCTTTTGGCACTCGACATACTGTCAAACATTTTCGTGGTTGGTCTTGTTGCATACACCGTCTATTCCAAAAGCCATTTGTATTTAGACATAGCAATTGCTGTTGTGATGCTCTCATTTATTGGTGTGCTTGCAGTATCTAAGTGGGTGAAAGAAAGATGATGATGCTTTACTATGCCTCTGCCGTATTCGCATTTATTGGGGCCTTGGGGCTTTTGAGATTTCCGGATGTGTATACCAGAATACATGCAGCAACACTTATAACAATTTCCGGGCTTGTTATTCCTCTTTTTGCCCTCGCATACACAGCCCCTGAATTCAGGCTAAGAATAATTGCAATAGCAATCATCATGCTTGTAACAAACGCGACAACAGGCCACGCAATTGGAAGAGCCGCGTACAGGCACGGCATCGCCCCGAAAAATCTTTCAAAAAATGATCTTGGGAGATTAAAATGATTTTTGAGTTCCTGCTTTTAGTGTCTGCAATACTTGCTATTGCAGCAGTTGAGGTAAAAGATATGCTTTACGCAGTGCTTATTTTAGGCGGGCTTGATCTTGTTGTAGCTGTCCTTTTTTATCTTATGGCTGCACCGGACATAGCAATAACACAAATTGTCGTAACTGCGGTTTTTGGGACATTCATATATGTTGTCGCAGTAAACAGGACAGGAAGAAAAGAAGTGATTGAATGAAAAAAACAATAAGTGTTTTTGTTGCAATTGGATTCTTCTTGATTATTCTAACTGCTGTTGGGAGTTTTTCCGAACAAAAAACAGAAGTTCAGGAATACTACACAAAAAACGCCATTGAAAAAACAGGCTCTGCAAACATAGTAAATGCTATTGTCTGGGATTTTCGAAGCTATGATACTTTAGGTGAAGAAACAGTGCTTTTTACAGCAATTATCGCTATTTTCCTTATTGCGCACAAAAAAAGCATTGCAGAAAAAAAGGAAGATGATTGATAATGGATGCAATAATAAAGACCACAACAAGGCTTTTAGTCCCATTAATCATGGTTTTCGGATTCTATGTCTCTCTTCACGGGCATATGTCCCCTGGTGGGGGTTTTCCCGGAGGGGTTATTCTAGCCTCTGCATTTCTTCTTTTGGTAATTGCATTTACCGAAAAAGAAGTTGAAAAGCATTTCAGTGAAATAAAAATAGGGGATCTAAAAAGTGTCGCAAGCATATCACTTCTGGGAATTGTCCTTCTCGAAGTTATTGTGCGCCCGGACATCCTGCACCTGCAAACGCCTTTAACTCTCTGGAGTGGCGGAGTTACAATATTTTTGAATCTTTTCGGTGCAGTTGTTGTTGCATCAGGGCTTGTGATAATAGTATATTCATTAGTGAAAGAAGAATGGAAATCAAAAAAATCAAAGTGGTAGAAAATGTTTGTTAATTATATGGCGGCCTTGTTGATTTGTATTGGGATATATACAGTCCTTGCAAAAGAGAATCTGCTTAAAAAAATAATAGGCTTTAGTATTTTCTCAAACGGGATACACCTTCTTTTAATCTCTATAGGCTATAGGGTATCGGGTGTGGCGCCGATTATAACCGATATAAAAACAACAGGATTGAGCCTTTTTGTAGATCCGCTGCCACAGGCATTTGTACTGACTTCCATTGTCATAGACCTTTCGATAACTGCTCTTGCAGTAGCAATAATCATACAGGTACATAAAAAATACAAAACAATATCTGCAAAAAAACTGGATAATCTGCGGGGATAAAATGTATAGCTTTCTTTCAATACCGATTTTTCTTGCAGCCGGATTTTTAATCCCGCTTATAGGCTCATTAAATGCAAAAAACAGCCGTAGGATTGCGCTTATCGCCTCTTTTTTAGCAATTGTTGTATCTCTCTTTGAAATTCCTTCAGTATTGTTGAATAAAATATCTGTAAAATATATGTCCGGCTGGATGGCGCCTTACGGAATTTCAGTTGCAGTCGATGCATTCAGCCTTGTTTTTATAATTCTTGCATCTATTGTTGGGTTTCTTGTGGTGCTTTATTCCAAAAAATACATAACATCCTGGAGTGTTGAATACTACACACTTCTTATGCTTCTTTTTACAGGCGTTATGGGCGTTCTGCATGCAGGGGACCTTTTCAATTTGTTCGTGTTTTTTGAGATTCTTTCAATCGCATCATATGCGCTTACAGCATTCCATAAGAATAAAAAATCACTTGAAGGCGCCATAAAATATCTCATTTTAGGGTCATTCACAGCATCATTCATGCTTTTAGGCATTGCAATAATCTACGGAATCGCAGGCACACTCAACATGGCTGATTTAGCAGGAACTCTTGGGACAGGACTTGGCGCATCAACTGCAATAGCTTTCGGCCTTATATTTGCCGCCCTTGCATTCAAAAGTGCTATTGTGCCATTCCATTATTTAAAAAGCGATATTTTAGAAGTGACAATCCCCCCTGTTGGCGCATTTTTCGCATCCATTGTAAGCGCGACAGGCATATACGCAATTATGCGCCTCTATTTCACCGTATTTAACGCAGGGTTTCTGACACACCACATACTAATTCTGTTAGGTGTTATATCAATCATATTGGGTTCTCTTATGGCTTTAAAGCAAAAAGACATCATGCGGCTTTTGGCATACTCTGCAATAGCGCAGGTGGGTTTTGTTGTTCTTGCTTTCGGTATGGGTGCTTTTGTAAGCGAATCATACATTGCGGGAATATACCACCTGATAAACATTGTTTTTATTGACGCGCTTCTTTTC
>DAOVNB010000101.1 GCA_030630425.1 archaeon
ACACGCACCTTTAAGTGCTATAAAACTTTCTGAGTCTGGCTTGAAATAGGAAAATATCTTTTTGTATTTGTGTTTTGAAAGATATCTTTTCACTCTTTGTTTGGTGACGTCAATGTATTCTTTTTTTATTTCCTCTGTCTCGTCCCATTCAGGCCAGTCATAAGATTCAAAAGGATATTTGCTCTCAAAGTCCCGCGGAATAATTCCTGGCGTTGAAATCATTATTTGGTGTATTTTTTTATATGCTGCAAGTCCTTGCAATCTTTCAAGTATTTTTTTATGGGTTTGTGACCGCGAATATGGTTTTCTAAACGCACATGGAAGAAAAAGCGCATATTCTTTTATTGCCGGCGTTTCATAAAACTTCTCAAAATAGTTTTGCCATACCTCAAAATGCGTGTGATTGAGGCATTCGCTTGTAGCACCCACAATTTTTTGTTTCAGAAAATCAGGAAATTTGGGGTATGTCATATAATCATCAAAAAAAAGCTCAACCTTTTTGTTGTTTTTGAATTTTTCACACACACCAAAAAATTCATTTTTATCTAATGGATTCCACTTTCTCTCAATCCACATTGAAAAAAGAGGGGAGTAACCATAAGGGTATGTGTTTATTATTGCAACAGAATCACTTCTTTTGAGTGCAAAATCAACAGATTTTTCAAGGCTTTTTTTGACATCAACAACAAACGGCAAATTCGCCATTAAATACGTGCGCACACCAAATCCATATTTTTTCAAAAGAATTGCTGTTTTTTCATATGTTTTTACATCAAAACTCTTCATTATTTTTTTAAGAACATCATCATCATCAACTTCAAGGCCTAAAGCAAAAATTACGCGCACACTTTTACATCTTTTTTTGATGTCCTGTAAAACTTCCACAGTTACATGTTCTGGGAGGCATTCAACAATAAGTCTAGAAATG
The DNA here is from genome assembly GCA_030630425.1 of archaeon. Taxonomy (GTDB): domain Archaea; phylum EX4484-52; class EX4484-52; order EX4484-52; family B79-G9; genus GLR112. The sequence continues at coordinate 929 of DAOVNB010000101.1, forward strand.
CCTAAACTGTCGCATTTTTCAAATAAATAGTTTCTAAATTCTTTTGGAATTTGTTTTTCGTCAAGAAAACTGCCTGAATTTAAATATTTGAGTTCAAAAATATCCTCTTTTAATGCTGAATCAAGACCCCTTTTAAGTCGTTCAATTGATGCTTCTTGTGCGTTTGGCTTTTTAGAGAAACTGCAAAAAATGCATTTCCCCCAGGAACATTTCCCCGAATCAACAATTATTGTTTTTGTTTTTTTAATCATTTACAATCACCGGAAACTGCTGGCTTCCTTGCAAATCTTTGATTTTCGCAGATAGCCAGCAGAGGAAGGTGTTGGAAAGCTTGAAACTTAACCAACCAAGCCACCGACGGAAGTCGGTGGTTGAACCAATGTTTCCTGATAAACGACATATTGGGGTGTTAAATTTAAGAAACCCACAAACTAACATTTACTATGTTCGAACTCAAAAAAAGAGATGCTTCAGGAAGAATCGGTAGTTGGTCAATAAAAAAACACAAAATACAGACTCCGACAATAGCAATTGTGGTAAATCCGAATAAACCGGAAATAACCCCTAAAGAATTGAAGCGAAAATTTAAAGCAGACCTTTTAATCACAAATGCATACATAATAAAAAATTCAAAATATCGTGAAATTATAGAAACTGAAGGTCTGCATAAATTCTATGGCTGGCGGGGACCGATATACACAGATTCCGGAACATTTCAGATGTATTCAAAAGGTTCTGTCAGAATCACACCAAAAGAAACCATCGATTTTCAAAAAAAAATAGGGTCTGATATAATAACTCCATTGGATGAATTTACCTTGCCTACGGACACAAGAATGATGGCGGAAGAAAAACTTAAAACAACAATAGACAGAATTTGGCACGCAAAAAACGACATAGCGGGCACAGCACTTCTTAACGGGCCTGTACAAGGTGGTTGTTTTAGAGATTTAAGGCAAAAGGCGGCAAAAGAGGTAACAAAAACAGAACCGGACATTTTTTCAATAGGCGGCATTGTGCCTTTAATGGAACAGTACCAATACAAAGATCTTGTAGATGTTATTGTTTCCGCAAAAAAACACATCTCTTCAGCAAAACCAACACACGCATTTGGGTGCGGACACCCAATGATATTTTCACTTCTTGTTGCTTTAGGAATTGATATTTTTGATTCTGCGGCATACGCTATTTTCGCCCGCGCCAAAAGATACATGACACCAACAGGAACACTTGACTTAAACACCATTGAAGATTTTCCCTGTACCTGCCCCATATGCCTTAAAAACACACCAAAAGAACTTACCGAAACAGATCTTGCACGGCACAACTTATTCGTAACCTTTTCTGAAATACGGACAATAAAAGATGCAATACAAAGAGGCGCCCTGTGGGATCTTGTTGATATGCGCGCAAGAGCCCATCCGAAAATATACGAAGCATACAAGACATTGCAAAAACACAATAATTATCTTGAAAAACAAGAGCCTGCAAACAAAAAACGCGCATTTTTTTACACAGGCATTGAGTCAAAAAACCGTCCGGAAATATATCGTGCGAAAAAACAAGTAAAACAAGTCACAAAAAAAGACCGCACATATCAATGGATGGGATTGAAAATACCAGCAACACTTAAAACAACATACCCTTTTGGCCAAAGCATTGTTCCTGGGTATTTCAAACCAAAATACAAAACAGACCCTATAGATGCTGTTTCATCAATTGTGCAATACCAATACGGAAAAAATGCAAAAAAAATATTCTCTAAAAAAACTACTGTTGAAATTTCTGAAAAGACAAAAAGAATAAGGCGCGTGTGGGATGAAAAAACACTTCTCGGAACTATTCGTGCAAGTGATGGGTTATTTGTGCCTTCGTTTCAAGGCGCCAAAAAATTGCATAATGTATTAAACGAGAAAAAATATTGTGTGGTTATTGACGATTCGGTCACTGATTTTGCCGTCCAGGGAAAAAACATTTTTGCAAAATTCGTGAAATATGCAGATAAAAATATTCGTCCCGGCGATTCGGTATTTGTTGTTGACTCAAATAACAAAATACTTTCTTGCGGAAGTGCACTAATGAATAAAAAAGAGATGAATGATTTTAATACGGGTGTTGCGGTTCGCGTGAAACATCATTAATCGCGTGAATTACACGCGTTGCACACGCTCACCTATAAGCTCTAAAAATCCATTGTATTTTTTTATTCTACCTGTGATGCATATAACATCTCCTAAATCAAAATCATAAATATTGAACACATTGTTTTTGAAAAAAACAACATCAATGCTTTTGTCGTCATAGAGTTTCACAAAATATGTGCCCCCGGAACTTTGTTTTTGTTCACGCAAGATGCCGCACACCTTTATTTTTTCACCAACAAGGGTTTCACCAATGTCCTTTATTTCATAGGATGTTATGTTTTGTGTTGCTTGAGATACATAAATTAATAGTATGCCAAAAATAGCAAGAACGAGACATAATTTTTTTATGGTTTGTTCATTGATTTTGTTCACGCAAACTCACCACTCAATTTAAATGATTCTACATCTTCGTATATTGGTCCTTGTTGTGTTAGTGTGCTTTTTTTAATCTTTATTTCATTAACTTGTATGCTTTTTGTTTGTATTCTGTCCATACCGAAAATAGTCTTATTAAGTTCACGATAATCATTCACATACTTCACACGGGCAATTGTTATGTGTGGCGTGAACGTAGTAAAACCACACACATCTTCTGGATTTATATTCAAAATGTCTTTGACGAGAGTTTGTAATTCTGTTTTTAATTCCACACCCAACCAAATTGTATGTATAATACCATTTCTTTGAAAAACACCAACATTCGTTGTATTTAATTCAAATGGCCGATGTTTTTTAACAACTTCACGCAACTGTATTGTAACTTCACGCAAAGTTTTCTTATCCATCTCGCCTAGAAACCTAAGGGTTATGTGGGTGGTTTCAGGCAAACTAAAAGAAAAGCGACCCTCAACTTCACGAAGTTCTTTTTGTATCTTTTCTATCAAACACAAAAGTTCTTTTTTTATATCAATAGCAACAAAACATCTCATAAGTTCA
>DAOVNB010000081.1 GCA_030630425.1 archaeon
GTAGTTCCTTTTTACCCAGTTTTGAATCTGTTTATACGTTGCCATATCAACACCTCCTTTCAAAGTTCATTTCGCCTAACTTAGTTTTATATTGCCTTATATTATAGGCAGTAAATAAACAATCTCTATCGGTTCGCTTGGTGCGTGTTTTTAATATGGCGACTTTAGTATATACATCCAGAAGTATATTTATGACTGTAAAAACATTTATATATGCCCTTATTCAAAAAATAAATTAGATTTTCACATTCACAATTGTCTTGGACAACAATTGTGTAATTGGGCGTTATTTGAATCGTGTTTCAAATTTTTTGGACGAAATTTGAATTCATTTGGACTTTTGCATTAACTTACTGATAGTTTTAAACTTTTAATCAGCGTTTGGACGAACACCGATGTTTTATTTCTAAAGAAAGTAATGTTGATTAGCTTAAATAAGCTTTTCGCTTGTCGAAGATATGTGTTGCATAGCATATATTGCACAATATATCTTCGAAGCAATGGCCGATTGGAAGACAGGGAGTAAAAAAAATAAAAAGGGGATGAATAGGAATGGAATCCATCATACAAAGTGCTGTATCAAAACAGGCAAATGGAGGTCTTGGATATATAGGGACCTTAACAGAAGAAAAACAACCGGAAGATTTTGCTGGTGCGAATGACGCCAAAATCGTTGTTGTCGGTGCAGGAGGCATGGGCTGCAATGCAATAAACAGGCTTCAAAGCGTTGGTATTGTTGGGGCAGAGACAATAGCAATGAATACAGATATGAAGCACTTAAGGACTATACAGTCTGACAGGAAAATATTGCTCGGCCAGGAGCTTACAAAAGGTTTGGGTGCAGGCGGATACCCGAACACAGGAAAACAGGCAGCAGAAGAGTCAATAAATGAAGTAAGGGATGCTCTTCGCGGTGTTGACATGGTTTTCCTTGTCGCAGGCATGGGCGGCGGAACAGGAACCGGATGCGCTCCGGTTGTTGCTGAATGCGCGAAATCTCAAGGTGCTATTGTAATCGGTGTTACAACAATGCCGTTTAAGATTGAAGGTGCCAGAATACACAAGGCAGAAGAAGGGCTTGCAAAATTAAGGCAGGTGTCTGATACGGTAATTGTAATAGAGAATGACAAGCTTGTAGAAATTGCAGGTAACATGCCATTACAGCAGGCATTTTCTGTGGCTGATGAGATTATTGTCACAATGATTAAAGGAATTACAGAGACAATTGCTGTTCCTTCTGTTGTGAATCTTGACTATGCTGATGTTAAAGCAGTTATGAGTGCCGGCGGCGTTGCAATGATTGGTGTTTCCGAATCGTCATCTGCTGCAAGGGCACGCGAGTCAGTTGAGCAGGCAATGACAAACCCGCTTTTAGATGTTGATTACAGGGGGGCTACAGGCGCTCTTGTGCACATAACAGGCGGTCCTGACATGAGGCTTGACGAGATAAATGAAGTTGGTGATTTTGTCGCAAAGCACCTGGATGCAGGAGCCCAGACAATCTGGGGCGCCCGCATTGACGATTCTATGAAAGGCAAGATGCGCGTGATTACAATCATTACTGGTGTAAAATCGCAGTATATCTTAGGCCCGCAGTCAAAAGCGCAGGAAAGCGTAGCTGAGGCACAGTCCTTAGGACAGACTCTGGGTATTGAAGTAATACGCTAAAGGGGGATTCAAGCCGTACGGACGCCTTGTTAAAAGGGTTCGTGCGGAACAGGTGCAGTTTGGGAGATGCTGCACCTTTTATATTTGCTTTAAGCAGGCGACTGCTTTTAAGTTGCGCTGTGTATTCCATAGCGTAAAATACAGCACTACGGGGTACTGCCATACCCCTGTATGCCCTTTTGAAAAGCGCCCGGAATTTTTTCCGGGCGCACTAATTTTTAATAGTTTCCGATAACTTTAAATATCAATTGATACTAATAGATATCATATGATAACAAAAAATATCAAAAATAGGCTAAAAGAATATTTTTTTCTTAATCCTACGGCTCAACTTCGTGTTCGCCAAATCGAGAGGGCTTTAAATATCCCCCTGCCTTCTGTAATCCGTTATGTAAAAGAGCTTGAAGAAGAAAAAATATTAAAACGCGTAAGTGTTTCCGGCGTCACTTTTTTTTCTTCAGACAGGGTGTCAAAGCAATTTCTTGTTGAAAAGAAACTATTTAATATATTGTCTTTGACGGATTTTGTAAATTATCTTGCTTCTGAGTTAAGCAACCCAACGATTGTGCTTTTTGGTTCTTATTCGCGCGGAGAGGATATAGAAACGAGCGATATAGATCTTTATATTGAGGCTGGCAAGAGAGAGATTAAAGACTTAAAATTGTTTGAAAAAAAGCTTCAGCGAAAAATACATGTTTTATTTTATAAAAATATCCGGGATGTTGAAAATAAAGAGCTTGCGAACAATATTGTAAATGGCATAACCCTTAATGGGTTTATGGATGTGTTTTAGATGAAAGAAAGCATGTGGATTGAATGCATAGACACTCGCGCGTCAATAAAAATAAGCCCAGATATATCAAAAGCAAAATCACTTATTGACACGGCAAAAGGCAGAATTGATTTTTTGAAACGCAATGATGTTGTTTCGGATAATTCAAATTACATTTTTGAGGGGTATTATTCTTCTGCATTGGAGATGATTCATGCGATTGTTCTTGTTAAAGGGTATAAAGTGAGCAATCATATTTGTCTTGGTTATTACCTGCGCGATGTTCTTAAGCGACACGATTTATATCGTGTTTTTGACGATTGTCGTTTCAAAAGGAATTCTCTGATATATTATGGGCGAAAAATGCCTATTGAAACTGCAACAGATACAATAAAAAAATGCATAGTACTTATTAACGAATTAGAAAAACTGGTTGATTTGAATATTTGACTTTTTTTTACTTTTAATGGTTGAAGCTCCGCACTTCAGTGCGGGGCGAAAGCTTAAAAGGCTTGAAACTTGAACAAGCCCCGTCTTTTAAGGCGGGGTCTGAACCAATGTTTCATGACGAACATTTATATACAACTTAAAGGCAAATATGTCTTATGGCGACAAAGATTAAGAAGAAGTGCGTTCGTTCTAAGGCCAAGGGCAAGAAAGGGCAAGGAAATAAGGGGCAGTTTCTTGCAATAGGGACAGTAGTTAAGATATTGCTTATTTTGGTTGTTCTTGTTGTTGGTGTTTCTATTGTATCTTCTGAAAAAGGCATAGTGCAGGATATTACGGACTGGTTTATGCGCATTCTTGCGGATTTGGGATTGGTTGCCCTTTCACAAAACGATAAAATAGCTATGGCGTCAACACAGGCGCTTTCATGTGCTGTTGATGTTGTTGCGTGGTATACTGATGAATACAAAACAGGAAAGACTTTAACCAATACTGAGGTGGTTGCCCTTTTTGGCAAAATTGAATCCTGCAAAGGTGAAAGGTATTTGGCCATACAGGGAGATTCTATGTTTGGCGGGAGTGGAGGAGATGGAACAAGCACATTTGAGAGTATAATGCCGACCATAAGCAGTGATCCGCCGGAAAAAGACCCCCCTCCTGAAGACGACCCGCCAACACCACCAACTACTGGCTCTTCATGGAGCCTGATTTATGACAAAGAAACTAAGTTTACATGTGAGGGAGATACATATACACTGAAACTTACAGACCTCGCCAAAAATAATGAGCTTGCGGAATTAACACTTTCAAAGGGTGCTTCTTCTCAAGCAAAATGGATTGATAAAGGAGATACAGAAAAGTTTTCAGGCGGCGTTCGTGTAAAAGTATCATCTGTTAATTATAATGTTGCGACCCCTGAGAATTCAAAAGCGTCAGGAAAAATCGCATGCGGCGGGACAGGAGAGCTTGCAGGATTTGAGTCGGCTGAAAATAATTTGAATGACAACGGCATTACAGGCCTTGCAACAGGAAACCAGATAACCGGGAATCTAATGGCGGACAGCCTTAAGAACCAATGCGGGGTTCCTGAATGCGGGCATGTGGATAAAGATGCCTGTGGTATTGATCAAAGGTGTGTTTCAAAAAACCTTGGATGGTATTGTGTTGATGACGATACTTGTGTCGATGATGTATCTGAACAGCGATGCTTTGGCCCTAATGGGGATATATGCGTTTATTGTGTTGGGGAAGGGGATAATTTCTTTTGCAATGTTGTTAATTTTGAGCTCCCTCAGGAAATAAAAGAAAGCAAGTGGTGGAGCCCTAAGTCATGGATAAATTCTGCAGGGGATCCGCGGTATCTTGTATTTTACGAGTCTTTTCCGGATGATGAATCTGTGGGCTGGGCGTTTGAAAGCCCTGACAGGTATGCTGTTGCATTTATTGTTGCAGGCGGGGTGTTAAACGCGGTTCCTATGGGAAAAAACGCGCTTCTTGCGACAAAAGCGGGGAAAATGGCTGCGTCAGGAACAAATCGCTTGATGGGGAGCGCATACAGGGAAATGGGTGAAAGATTGCTTAAAGAGGTTGGTGGAGAAAGCCTTGAGAAGGCAAGTGTTGGTTTTTTAAGGAGGCTTACAGGAAAATACATGGTTCGAAAGGCGGTTTCCCACGGGGCGTACAACAAGGAGATAATTGCTACTGCCACTGTAAAAATTATGGATGATGCGGGTA
>DAOVNB010000031.1 GCA_030630425.1 archaeon
TACTAATCGTGCTTTTCCAATATGCAATACCTATTGCCATAAATGAAAAAACAGGGGCATTTGCGTCCCTTAAAAAAAGCTACCAATTAGGGCGTGAAAATTTCCAGTTTTCAATAATGCTTGGAATCATCATGTGGGTGATTAACGCAATGGGGGGAGCAGTTTCTGTAGGTTGGATATTGACATACCCATTCTCAGCAATATGCTTTTCTTTAGCATATATTAAATTAACGGGATCGCAAAAATCCAAAAAACCACAAAGCTTATAAAACTTAGGGTACCATTTTAGTTAATCTGGCGATCATAGCGGAGAGGTCACACCCGATCCCGTCTCGAACTCGGAAGTTAAGTTCTCCTGCGATTTGAGTGGTACTGCCTTTGGGCGGGAACCTCAGGACATTGCCAGGTGCTATTTATTATATGCGTGGGTGCTTGTTAAAAGTGACAAAACTTTTCAATTTGGTTTCGTATAACACATACTCATGATTATGTAATAATATTCAATTGCCCTGGTGGTGTAGTTGGTTATCATCAGAGACTGTCACTCTCTGGACCCGGGTTCAAGTCCCGGCTGGGGCGCCAAAAGAAGAGCACAAAAAGACATATGCTTTTATAAACCTATTGGGTGTATATGTATCGTGTTAAATTTTGGGCACAAAATAATAATTATTGGTGGGCCCGTAGCTCAGTCTGGCTAGAGCACCGGGCTCTTAATACGAGGGTGAAGCTTTTAACCAGACGGTCATCTTCCATCTGTAGAAGATACCCGGGTGTCGAGGGTTCAAATCCCTTCGGGCTCGCCAACAAACACAAACAGTTGTTTGGTAAAAAACGGCAAATCAGATAAAAAATGGGTTGTTTGGCCTAAATACTTGAAAGTGCGCAGCACTTCGGTCTTTTGGGTGATTTTTGGTTTGTGAAAACAAACGAAAAAGCTTGAAAATCTTTGATTTTCATGAACCTAAGCCTTTTCGACTACGAAAAGGGTAGGATAGAAATACTAAAAAAATGGGTGGCATTTACTTGAAAGATGAGGACACACTAAAAAATCACGAACTTGTACCAACACACGAAATTCTTGATAAAAAAGAAGCAAAAAAACTTGTAAGCTCATTGAATATAGTAAACGAGCAGCTCCCTCAGATATCTGTTGATGATCCGGCCGCTGTAACTATCGGTGCAAAAGCAGGCGATGTTTTAAAAATAACAAGAAACAGCCAGACCGCAGGGACAACAGACTACTTTCGGTTTGTCGTAGAATAATTATTTGTTCGCTTCAGTTTGAAGCAATGTGTGGGTGAAATAATGGAAATAGTAAAAAGCTTTGTAGAGGAGATGGCGCAAAACAAAAAATTTGTTGCGCATCAGATAGAATCCTATAATGATTTTGTTAAGCGAAGGCTTCAGGAAACAGTAAATGATATCGGGAAAATCACAATCGAGCTTCCGACAGGAGAAGAGCTATATATTAAGCTTGGAAAGATATCTCTGGGAAGCCCACAAACAAGAGAGGCCGACGGCTCTGTCCGCGAAATTCTTCCTATGGAAGCAAGGATTCGAAACATTACTTATTCTTCACCGCTTTTTGTTGAGATGACTCCGGTTTTTGAAGGCCGGGAGCATAACACAGAAGAAGTTGAGATAGGGGAGATACCAATAATGGCCCACTCCGCATTATGCAAGCTTTCAAGAATGACTAAAGAAGAACTGATTGATGTTGGCGAAGACCCAAATGATGTCGGCGGTTATTTTATAATAAACGGAACCGAGCGGGTTCTTATATTGTCTGAGGAGATAGCACCGAACAGGCTTATACTACAAAAAGACGCAGATGAAATAACAGCAAGGCTTGATGCTGAAAAAGGCGGATACACCCAACGGCACGCATTCAGGCGGACACCTGAAGGCATAATAGATGTAGGGTTTGCAAGCCTTTCTTCTAATCCGGTTCCCATTGTTGTGCTTTTAAAGGTGCTTGGTCTTGAATCCGACAAAGAGGTTCTTGACGCAATAACAGACAAAGAAGATGAAATGGAAGATGTGTTCATAAACCTGTATGATGCCCGGTTGAATAACAAGGAAGAAGCAATAGAATATATTGGAAAGAAGCTTAAAATAAGGCAGCAGGAACAGATACCTGAAAGAGTTCTTCACATAATTGATAATTATCTTCTCGCATACATGGGAACAGCTCCTGAAGACAGGATTAAAAAAGCAAAATACTTGGGCGTTGTTATGAATAACCTAATCAGGCTCAATAAAGGAAAAATAGCAGCAGAAGATCTTGACCATTACGCAAACAAAAGACTTAAGATGTCAGGAGACCTATTAGACACGCTTTTTAGATCCATAATAATGGGCCGTTGGGGCCTTGTTGCAAGGCTGCAGTATAATTATCAGAAAATGATGAAGAGGGGACGAAAACTTTTGAAGCTTCAAAGCGTTGTTGTTTCCGATGTTCTTACAACACAAATTATGCGCGCAATGGCAACAGGAAATTGGGTCGGCGGAAAAACAGGTATTTCCCAAAGGCTTGAGAGAAGCAATTTTATACGAACAGCAGGACACTTAAGAAGTGTTGTATCTCCCTTATCTTCAACACAGGAACACTTTGAGGCAAGAGAACTGCATGCAACACAGTGGGGCAGGCTTTGTGCTGTAAGGACTCCTGAAGGCCAAAACATTGGCCTTAGAAATTTCCTTGCTTTAGGTGCACAAGTGACAATTCCGTCTCTTGATGCAGATGAAGTAAAAGTAACAACAGCGCTTAAGGGGCTTGGCGTTAACATGAATGATTAAATGATGGTGGCATAAAATGGGTAGAATATATATTGACGGTAAATTTGTAGGAATGCACAAAGACTTAATAACGCTTAGAGAATCACTTATAGCGAAACGAAGAAAAAACGCGCTTCCAAAAAGCACAAATATAGCATACATCAAAGACCGTGATGAGCTTATAATCAATCTTGGCAGCGGAAGGGTCCGAAGGCCGTTGGTTGTAGTTGAGAACGGAAAATCAAAACTAACTGATGATATTTTAGAAAAAATAGAAAAAAAAGAAATGACTTGGCAGGACGCGATAGACAACAACATTATAGAATATATTGATGCCGAGGAAGAGGAAAACACATACATCGCGCTTAAAAATGAAGATATAACAAAGGACCACACGCATGTTGAGCTTGACTCGCTTTTGATATTAGGGCTTACTGCATCACTTCTTCCATATCCTGAGAAAAACAGGGGTGATAGGCTTAATTACGGAGCCCGTATGGTTGTTCAGTCAACAGGAATTCCTTATGAAAATTATCACTTAAGGGATGATACAACAGGACAGCTGCTTGTATATCCTCAGGTCCCGATGGCACAAACTCAGACTACAACAGCATCCGGCCTTTCCCACCACCCTGCAGGACACAATCTTGTTGTTGCACTAATGCCTTTCTATGGTTACAATATAGAAGACGCAATTATTGTGAACAAGGCATCTCTTGACAGGGGACTTGGCCGTTCTTTTTTCTTTAGGACGTATAATACTGAAGCAAGAAGATATTGGGGCGGGCAGGAAGACGAAATTGGTTTGCCTGAGGCAAGTGTTCGCGGTTTCAAATCAGATGAAGAATATGCGGATTTAGGTCCTGAAGGGATTGTCATGCCCGAAACATTCGTTAATGGCAACGGCGTTCTTGTAGGGAAGACTTCTCCTTTAAGATTCCTTGGTGTCCAGAAAGAAATACGCATGGGCATGAACAACAAGAGGGAAAATTCACTTACCGTAAAAAAAGGCGAGGAAGGAACTGTTGAGAAAGTGATTTTTAGTGAAGACGGTGAAGGAAACCGGCTTATAAAAGTAACTGTGCGGGAGCATAAAGTTCCTGAAGTTGGTGATAAAATCGCATCAAGGCACGGGCAGAAAGGTGTAGTGGGCTTAGTTGTCCCCGAAGAAGACATGCCTTTCACAGCATCGGGTGTGACACCGGATATCATAATAAATCCGCACGCAATACCATCCCGTATGACTGTAGGTCAGCTTTTAGAGATTGTTGCAGGAAAAGCAGGTGCCATGGCAGGAAAGACAATGGATGCAACAGCATTCAAGACAAGCGAAAAAACAATAAGGGAAACATTAAAAAAATCAGGATTCAAAGACGACGGAAAAGAAACACTCTACAACGGTATCACCGGCGAGAAAGTAGAATCCCAGATATTGATTGGAATAGGATACTATCAGAGGCTTTATCATGTGGTCTCTCATAAAATGCATGCAAGATCCAGAGGGCCTGTAGCACTTTTGACAAAACAGCCAACCGAAGGCCGTTCTAAAGAAGGCGGCTTAAGATTCGGAGAGATGGAAAAAGACTGTCTTGTGGCTCATGGCGCGGCCGCTACATTAAAGGAGCGGTTTGGGTCTGATAAGACAACAATCAAGATATGCAAAAAGTGCGGCATTACCGCAATAAACGACAAGATAAAAGGAAAAATCTCATGTCCTTTATGCAAAGGAACTGAGGTAGTTGATGTTGATATGAATTATGCTTTTAAGCTTCTTTTGGATGAGCTTAAATGCATGTATGTCTATCCGCAGATCGTTGCGGAGAAGGATTAAACGGAGGATATTCTTATGGGTACAATAAAAGAAATCAAGTTCAAGATGATTTCACCGGAAATGGTACAGCAGCTTTCAGTAATGGAAGTTACAACCTCCGATGTATACGATGTTGATGCATATCCGATTGACGGCGGCGTTATGGACCCCAGATTAGGGGTTATTGACCCTGGAATGCGATGCAAGACCTGCGGCGAGAAAATGGGTGATTGTCCCGGACACTTTGGGCATATAGAGCTTGCACGGCCAATAGTCAATATATTATACCTAAAAGAGGTAAAAACAATTCTTACATACACCTGTAAATGCGGGGCGCTTCTTGCAACAAAAGAAGATGTTGCAAAAAAAGAGCTCAAGATAAGTTCCTTGGCGCCTATGAAAGTATGCCCTGAATGCGGCGAAAAATACGAGAAAATAAAGCTTGAAAAGCCTTCTACTTTTTACCGCGGAAAAAAAGCATTGACATCTCTTGAAGTGCGCGAGCAGTTTGAGAAGATATCTGATGAGGATGCAAAAACTCTAAAGATAATCGGCGGCAGGCCTGAATGGATGATTGTAACATTACTTTTGGTGCCTTCAGTTACAACAAGGCCTTCAATAACCCTTGAAAACGGGGACCGTTCAGAAGACGACCTTACACACAAGCTTGTAGACATCATAAGAATAAACAAAAGGTTTGCGGACAATCTTGAGATTGGCGCGCCGGACTTTATAATAGAGGACTTGTGGGAGCTTTTGCAGTATCATGTTTCTACTTATTTCAACAATGAGATTTCATCAATTCCGCCTGCAAGGCACAGGTCAGGAAGAGCCCTAAAAACACTGTCCCAGAGGCTTAAGAGCAAGGACGGCCGTTTTAGGCACAACCTGAGCGGAAAAAGGGTGAATTTCTCCGCAAGAACTGTTGTCTCTCCGGACCCAAATATAAGCATAAACGAGGTAGGGGTTCCTGAAAGAATTGCAAGGGAGCTTACAGTTCCTGTGAAAGTTACAAAACACAATATAAAATATTTAATAGAGTTCATAAAAAACGGTCCTGACAAGCACCCGGGAGCAAATTATGTTCTTATGCCTGAAGGTATCAGAAAGAAAATACTGAAAGACAACAAAGAACTGATTCTTGAGGAATTTAAAGTTGGCTGTGTTTTAGAGAGGCACATGGTTGACGGCGATATAGTGCTATTCAACAGGCAGCCGTCTTTGCACAGGATGTCTGTGATGGCGCACAAAGTAAAAGTCATGCCGCACAAGACCTTTAGAATTAATCTGTGCGTATGCAAGCCATACAATGCAGACTTTGACGGCGATGAGATGAATCTTCACCTGCCGCAGACCGCAGAAGCAAGGGCAGAGGCAGAAGAGCTTATGCTTGTAGAACAAAACATTCGTTCTCCAAGATTCGGGGGACCAATTATCGGATGCGATCAGGATTATCTTTCAGGAAGTTACCTAATAACAAAGAAAGACACGCGTTTCACTAAAGAAGATGTAGCACAAATACTTGCATCTGCAGGCATGTTCGTGGACCTAAAAAAAGACACATACACTGGCCGCGAACTTTACAGTTTTGCCATACCTAAAGAAATAAGCATATCATACAAATCCGCCGTCTGTAAAGGCGATGATGCGTCTGATGATGATTTCGTTGTGATAAAAGACGGCCAGATTATGCAGGGCGCAATTGATGAGAAATCAATCGCACCATTTAAGGGCAAGCTTCTTGATGCTATTGATCTTGAATGCGGCCACACCGAAGCAAGGATATTCCTTGACCGAATAACGCGAATAATATCCGAAGTCATGGCAAGAAAAGGGTTTACAATATCAATAGGCGACCTTGATATGCCTGCATCCGTTGACAAGGAGATACAGAGTCTTATTGACAAAAGGTTTGATAAGGTTGAAGAATTAATTGACAAATACGAGAAAAACAAAATAGAATCTTCGCCGGGAAGAACTCCTGAAGAAACTGTAGAAGATAGGATCATGTTTGAGCTAAATAATATCACAAACGATGTTCAAAACATAATTAAAACAAATGCCAAAGAATCCGGTGCAACTATAATGGCAAACACAGGAGCTCGTGGAAGCATACAGAATCTTGCATATATGTCCGGCATGATAGGCCAGGAAGCGGTTAGGGGAAGGCGTATTTTCAGGGGATTTAAAGGAAGGACGCTATCTCAATTCAAAAAAGACGATCTTACACCATTATCCCACGGGTTTGTAAGGGAATCATTCAAACAGGGAATAGGCCCTATAGGATTCTTCTTTGAGGCAATGA
>DAOVNB010000035.1 GCA_030630425.1 archaeon
GATTCGGTTCCGCCGGATGTAAAAATTATCTCTTCATCTCTTGCATTAATTGTTTTTGCGATTACATTTCTTGCAGAATCCAAGGCGTTTTTTGCGTTTCTTCCAAATTCATGAAGAGATGACGGGTTTCCGTAGTTTTTAGTAAAATACGGTAATATAGCTGCAACAACCTCATCTGCAACGCGCGTTGTTGCGCTATTGTCAAGGTATATGCTTTTTTTGGCCATAAGAAATCACATCTAACAGTATAACGGTGTTATACAGTGGCAAAGAAATCTTTATATTGTTAATGCGTTTTGTAAATTAACAATAAAATGTATTCAGCCCTTAATAACTGCCAGCGGAACCATTCGTGCGACAAGGTTTCCGATACCGACATCATGGGAGACCTTCACAACTTCGTCAATATCTTTGTAGACCTGTGGGGCCTCTTCTACTATTCCTTTCCATGATGCTGATTTTATCATGATGCCCTTTGCTTCAAGTTCGCCTGCGATTTTCTCGCTCCTGAATTTCTTTACAGCAGCAAATCGAGACATTACGCGGCCCGCACCATGTGCAGTTGAGCCGAATGACACTTCTTCTGCTTTTTTTGTCCCAACAAGAAGATAACTTGCCGTACCCATAGAACCAGGGATTATTACCGGCTGCCCGTATGCACGGTATATTTCCGGAATCTCAGCCCTTCCGGGACCAAATGACCTTGTGGCGCCTTTCCGGTGAACGCAAACGCTCATCTTTTCGCCGTCAACTGTGTGGTCTTCCATCTTTGCCACATTATGGCAAACATCATATACTATATGCATGTCTAAATCTTTTGCACTTCGGCCAAACACTTTCTCAAAGGACTCCCGTATCCAGTGGGTTATCATCTGCCTGTTTGACCATGCGTAATTTGCAGCACCGGACATGGCGCTATAATATTTTTTGCCCAATTCGCTTTCAAGAGGCGCGTTTATAAGCTCGCGGTCGGGAAGCCCCTCAATTCCAAACGCATCTTCCATCTTTCGTATGTATTCTGATGCCACCTGATGGCCAAGGCCACGCGAGCCGCAGTGCACCATCACAACAATCTGGCCTTTTTCAGTTACACCAAACGCATCTGCTGCTTTTTCATCAAGAATGCCATCAACTGCTTGTATCTCTAAAAAATGGTTTCCTGCACCCAAGCTTCCAAGCTGGGGTTTTCCCCTTGCGATTGCCCTGTCTGAAACATCATTCGGGTCTGCTTTCATACAGCCGTTTTCTTCCATGCGGTCGGTATCTTCCTTCCAGCCGAAGCCCTGCTTTATTGCCCATGAAGCGCCTTTCTCAAGCACTTCTTTTGTCTCATCATCTGTGAATCTTATTTTTGCCTTGCTTCCAACTCCTGCAGGGACATTATTAAACAGTATGTTTAGAAGCTCGCGCTTTTTTGGAGTCAGATCTTCTTTTTTAATATTGGTTTTTATGAGCCTAACACCGCAGTTTATGTCAAAACCGACACCGCCAGGGCTTATTATGCCGTCTTCTTCCCTGAACGCGGCAACGCCGCCTATCGGGAATCCATACCCTTGATGTGCATCAGGCATGGCAAGTG
Source organism: archaeon (assembly GCA_030630425.1). Lineage (GTDB taxonomy): Archaea > EX4484-52 > EX4484-52 > EX4484-52 > B79-G9 > GLR112. The sequence goes on from DAOVNB010000035.1 coordinate 1,580, forward strand.
CATGCTTTACTATTCCCGGAAGTTGCGCTACATTTACTATTTGTTCTATTGTCTTATCCTGTTTTATATGTTCCATTAAGCTGTCTGAAGCGTAAATTATTGCAGGAACTTGCATATTTCCTTTTTTTGGTATTTCCCAGATGTTTCTGCCTTTTTTTTCTATTGCGAAGTTGTTTGAGTTTTCCATTAGAATCACCGATAATTATTTTGGTTTTGAAATGTTTTTAAGGTGTTGTTTGGTAGGAATACATATATTTTTTGATGTTCTTTATTATTCTATGATTGTGGAATCGAAATTTTTTTATGAAAATATGCCGTTTCCTTTAATTATTCTTGACCTTGTAAATACTTTAGATATTCCTGTTGGACTAACATATATCTCTAGAATACTTAGAGGTTCTAAGTCAAAACGGCTAGTTGCCAATAATCTACATGAGTCGCCTTACTATGGCATTTTTATGGGTTATAATAATGAAGAAATAAAAAAAGTTATCGATACTCTTATTATAAATGGATATTTATATAAAAAATATTCTTCTACTTCAGAATTTTTAAAGTATGTATTGTATGTATCCGAAAAAGGTAAAAAAGCATTACTTAATAAAAAAGACATACCGATTGATGTGCCTACGCGTTATTATTCTACCGAACTTTTTGGCAAGTTAAAGGATTGGCGCCGTAATAAAGCCACGGAATTGAAGTTGCCGGCGTACTGCATCTTTCTGGATAGTACATTAATACATATTTGTTTAAAATTGCCAAGAACTGTAGATGATCTTAAAAACATAAATGGTTTTGGAAAAATCACTATTGAGAAATACGGAAGTGAAATTTTGGAGCGGGTATGTTCTTTTATTTCAAACCAGAAGAATCTTCAAAAAGAATATGGCGAATCTGGCGATGTGTGTGTTATTAACACACACAAAAATGAATCGAAATTTGAAATTGATTCCAAAAATCCTATTGTGCTTTTAGGTAACTCCAACAATGAAGACTCTATTCTACAACTAATCGAATATACTAAAAGCAAAAACGCTAGTGATAGAAGATTATCTGCATCGGCGTTAGGGAAATTAAGTCGGTTTAACCCAAAAATATATGTTGCCGTTCCATCTTTAATCAGATTATTATCTGATGAGGCACCGCAAGTGCGACTTTATGCAATAAACGCATTAGGCAAAATAAAAGATGCTAGAGCTAAAGATGAGTTAGAAAATTTGCTTTTCAGTGATGACAAGGAGTACAATATAAAAGCAGCAAAACGTGCTTTAAGAGAAATTGGTGTGGTGGAAATCCAGAAACAAGAGAACGGTTGTAAGGAGTTTAAGTCACATGAACTGACGGGCGATGTTTTTGTTGATGATAGAGTTAAAAGCGCGATTGATAATAAAGGAATTATACAAAACAAGACATCTCGAGAAGTCATAAGACTTACGGAATCTGATGGTTTTGTTTTAATAGAAAAAAGGCATTTATACGATTTAAAAAAAGAAGACGTTGTTTTAGTTGATGTTTGTATAAATGATATGTGTTTTTATTCTGTGCCAATAGAGGATTTATTGAGATTTACGCGAGTCAAACGCTCATTTTTCAATAAATTTGTGAAAAAGAATAAGACTGAGTTAAAACACAAAGAAGAGAAACATTGCGTAACTCAAAAATCAAGTTCTGATAAGATGTTTGTCAGAGAAGGCAAAAACACCTACGCAGGTCAGGAAAGATTTAAGAAAATAATAGATAAATATCGTTAACTTGTGATTTCTTTCATCTTTTCGATTTTTTTCATAACCTTGTTCGTTATATCTTTGTTTTTATTCTTGATATCTGTTATTTTTACCTGTTCTTTATTTACTATGTCTAGTGCGTTAGAAATAAGATTCATTGCCCTGTTGTGGATTTCATTCAATCCATCAACGCTTTCTGTTTCTTCCATTTGCCCTATACAGTTGTCAAGTTCTTCAAGTGTCTCTTTTATGTCATTTTTCACAAAATCACCCCTACGAATAAAAGTATTATCAATACAAGAATTATTATGATTGCTATTTTCTTAAATGTCTCTAAATCCCTTAGTTTCTTTGGAGTTTCCAGGGTTTTTAATTTCATTCTGTGTGTTGCCTTTATTGTTTTGCGTTTCATCTTTAATTCTTTGGAGATATTTTCTAATTTTTTCGTTTTAACAAGCATCTGGTTTTTGTATGTTTTTGAAAAACTTTTGTGTTGTTTCAATATTTCGCTAGCGTTATTCTTGTTTGAACCAGAAAATAATTTTAGCTTATTGTCATATGTTTTAAAAAAAGAAGTGGAACGATTTATCAATTGAATCGCATCGTTCTTGGTTATGCCACTAAATTGAATAAACTTGTTGTCGAATGTATGCTTTATTCTTTCAAAAGAACGTAAAATATTGTCTTTTTTCTTAACTGTGATTGCGATGAAATACGCAAGTCTATTTGTATATACTTCGAGAGCTTTAGTGCGAAAAGAATCTACATCTATGAGAATGTCTTCTTTTGCAAGCAAGATTTCATCAGCAACTTTTGAAGGAGTGTGTGCATATTTGTCTGCAACAAGATCAACAAGTGTTAAATCTTTTTTATGTCCTAATCCAGTTATTATGGGGGTTTTGCAGTTTGCTATGCTTCTGCATAGTTGTTCATTATCGAAACAATGTAAGCTATCTGTTGAGCCCCCACCACGAACAATTGCAATTACATCTAGATTCGTTTTGTCTAGAATACTAAGCGCTTCAGAGATTTCTTTTGGTGCGTGTTCTCCCATCATGGGGGCATTGTAAAATGAGAGATTTATGTGTGGTAAACGTTTCATTAAAGAACCGATTAAATCAAAAAATCCATCTGCGTTTTCACTGCTAATTACTCCGAGGTTATGGCACATGTAAGGTATTCTTTTTTTTCTAGATTCTTCAAAGAGTTTCTCTTTGTTTAATCGCTCATATATCTGTTTTCGCATCAATTGATAGTATCCTTCACCAATAAGGGCCATTTGCTGGCAGTAAACCATTAGTTGTCCATAACGCTCGGTTAGTTTAATCTGTCCAATTACAACCACATCTAGCCCGTTTTCAAGGGTTATATTTTCGGGCAGTGTGTTTTTTGCAATGCTACAGTTGATTTTTATGTCTATTTCCGGATCTTTTAAGTCAAAATAATAGGTATGGTTGTTATATTCTAGAATATTTAGAATTTCGCCGCGAATCCCTATGTTGGGCAATAACTCTAATGAATCAATGATTTTTTTGATGTTTATGACAACATAAGATACATTAAAAACATTTTTTGGTTTTACTCCAAACTTATCCAAAATCTTGATTTCTTCTTTGGTTATGCTTTGTTTGGCTTGCAGAGAATCACCTATCGACAACGGCAGTTATTGTCCATTTGCCGTCTTTTTCTTTTATCTCCATCTCATTGTATGTTATTGCCTTTACAATTCCTGCGACATTGTATTTTTTGTCAATCTCATCGCCTAAGGCAGTTGCTTTAAGGTTGTATATTCCGTCTTCTTCAGTTATCTTTAATTTTTCAATTTTCTGCAAAATGAAGTTTTCAGCATCAAGAAAAAATAAAAGCTCATCTATAAAGTCAAAAAGAATGGTCTCTTTATTTTTACCAGTTATTTCTATTTCTTTTTTTATTTTAGGCTCGACTTTTTTTGTGTCAACCATTATATTAAAGACCGCAAGAGCAGCATTTGAAAATGCCTCTTCTAAACTTTTCCCGTATGCCTTAAACTTAGCATCTGCTGTGTGCTCCAGATACTCAAATTTTTTTACTGCATCCATTTTTCAAACCATTCAACTGTTTTATTTTTTATTGTTTCACGGCTTTTTAAGTCTTTGAATTTGTGTTCAACATTTTCAAGAATTTCTATTTTGAAAGTTTCTGATTCTTCCTTTAAAAATGCTGTTGTGTATTCTACAGGAATTGTTTCATCTTCTTTTCCATGAATCATAAGCGTCGGCCTAACAAGTTCTTTTAAATCACAAGTAAGGTCTGTTTCATGCGCCTCATCGAAAAATTCTTTGGTTATTGTATGCTCTTCTATGTCTATTTGTCCTTTGAATTTAAGGTCATAAATCTGCCTTTTTGTATACCACAAAAGCATCAATTCTCTTAAATTAAGTGCCGGCGCTAAAAGGACAAGGGATTTTACATATTTATTTTCTTTTGCATACATCACAGATATTGCAGCACCTAAACTGTGCCCCATAAGTCCAATATTCTCTGTATTTATTGTCTCAAAAGTCTCAAGAAATTTCACAGCACATTCAAGGTCACCAATCTCATTTTTTATTGAATAATCCTTATATGCTCCTTGCGAATCCCCGTGCCCTGTAAAATCAAAGCGCAAAACACAGAAATTTTGCACAACAAGCGCCCTGGCTGTTTCAACAAACATTTTTTGCGTCTTTGTTCCGCCAAACCCATGGCATATAATTACGGTCTTTTCCGATTTCCCGCTTTCAGGCATGTGCAGCATGCCCACAAGCGGCAATCCTTTTTTGTTTTTGAATGTAACAGGGGTTTCCATAATACTTATTTGCACCTGTAAGAATATAATCTTTTGGTTATTGTTATTTTCTATTAACGGGCTTTAGGTAACATTTTTATAATTTCCCCCTAAGTTATTACTTATGGCTAGTGAGATTGTTGGAAAACTTGAAGAATTAGGCAATCTTCTTGTGGATTGCAGAGATATACCGCCGGTATTTTTTGACGAATATGGTATTAAAAACTTCCCTAAAGGGCCTTATGGCGTGGGTGACTTTTTAATATTTCCTGAACACGAATCGGGTGAAGAAGCTGGCAGTCCTGTTGAGGGATATTATAAAATAAGTCTTATTGGTGGTGAAAAAGTCACACATCCAGAAAATAATAGATTTAATGCAATGGTGTTGGCAGACCTTGAGCGTGCGTATTATTTTTCAAGAACAGATATTGGTTGTATTGGAGAAGCAATTACACTTGCAGACCTTAA
>DAOVNB010000169.1 GCA_030630425.1 archaeon
CAAGATGAATGCAGTTGACCACAAATTCGGAGGGTCTAACCTGGGTGTTGCAAAGACAACAAGCAGGCATGCGCCACCCGGAAGAAAAGTCGGTTCATTTGGTGCAAAAAGAACAGGTAAGAAGAGATGATTATTATGACAGAAGGATTAAGAAAATTTACATATCGCGGAATGACTTTAGATGAACTTCAAAAGCTTTCAACAGATGAATTCGCAAAAATAATTCCTTCAAGAGAAAGAAGAACGCTAAAAAGAGGTCTTTCTCCTGCAGAAAAAAAATTCATTGAAAAAGTCAAAAAAGCAACGCCGGAAAAATTCGTAAAAACACGGCTTCGAGATACTGTAGTTCTTCCTTCATTTGTCGGAAAAAGAGTCGGGATACATACAGGCAAAGAGTACCTTGCTGTTGACATACAACCGGAAATGGTGGGCCACAGGCTTGGTGAATTCGCACCTACAAGAGTGTGCGGAAAACACTCAGGACCGGGAATCGGGGCTACAAGATCATCTAAATTTGTAGGACAAAAGTAAAGTGATTATTATGACACCTTCAGCGCTTACACAGGTATATGATGCAAAGAAGCATGCAATAGTGAATGCCCGAAATCTTAGGATTTCCCCAAAAGACTCTGTTGAAATAGCGTCATTCATCAAAGGCATGTCCGTTGCAAAAGCTAAAACATATCTTGACGGTGTTGTGAAAAAGGAAAATGTGATTCCTGCAAAACGATACACTGAAGGTGCAGGCCACAAGGCGCAGGTTGGAGGGGGAGGAACATATCCCGCAAATGCAGCTGTGAAATACATCGAAATATTGTCAAGTGCCGAGAAAAACGCGGAATTTAAGGGCATTGATATAGAAAAACTAAAGGTGCTTTATGCAAGCGCTACAATCGGAAACAGGCAATACCGCCCAAGAAGATACGGCCTTCGGGGACAGACAACAAAAAACACAAACATCTCGCTTATTGTGGGATAAATATTTAGAAAAAGGCAAAATTATGATTGAAAGAAAATTTGTGCAAAAAGGAATAAGAAACGCAGAGCTTGATATGTATTTTCACAAAGAGCTTGAAAGGGTTGATTACAGCCGCTGTGATATCCAGAGAACCCCGTTAAACACGCGGATAATAATATATGCCGGAAGACCGGGCATGGTAATTGGCCGCGGGGGCAGTAAAATTCAGGAAATGACTGAGACTATTGCGAAAAAATTCAAAATAGAAAAGCCCCAGCTTGAAGTAAGGGCTTTAGAAAATCCGGACACAGATGCTCTTGTTGTTGCAAAACAGATTGCAGGGGCTCTGGAAAAAGGAATGAGCCATAAAAGAATCGTAAATATTTATCTTAAGCGAATCATGGGCGCAGGTGCTCTTGGTGTTGAAATAATTATTGCAGGAAAAATATCCGGTGAGAGATCAAGAACTGAAAAATTCAGATTAGGATACATCAAAAAATCAGGATATCCTGCAGATTCACTTGTGTCTAAAGGACAGCAGATTGCGGTTCTTAAAGCAGGCGCTCTTGGCGTAAATGTGCGGATAATGAAAGAATTTCCGGACATAATGAAAGTTGAAAAAGAAGTAAGCAACATAAGGCGGGAAATTGAAGAGAAAAAAGTTGCTGAAGAGAAAGAAAAAACCGCAAAAGAAACAAAAGCAGAAGAACCTGTTAAAGATTCCCAAAAGGATAAAGAAACAAAAGAGAAAGAAAAACCCGCAGCAAAAAAAGACGCTGAAAAAAAGGAAGAGAAAGCAAAAGAAACCAAAGTGACAGAGAAAGCAAAAGCTGATGATTCAAAAAAGAAACCAGAAGAAAAAGAGCCCAAAGAGAAGAAAACAACAGAAGAAAAAGACAAAAAAGAAGAACCAAAACAAAAAAGAGAGACAGCTAAAAAAGAAGACAAAAAGGCTGACAAAAAAGAATAAGTTGATGATTCATGGCACAAAAGACAACAAAAGACCTAAGAGCTTTAGGTGCGAACGAGATTGAAAAAATGCTTAGCGACCTTAAGCTTGAACTTGCAAAAGAGATGGGTAAAATAAAAGTCGGAAGCGTGCCTGATAATCCGGGAAAAGTGAGAAGCACAAAAAGAGCAATTGCCCGGATAAAAACAATAATAAATGAGAAGGTAAGGACTAAAAATGCAGGAAATATGTAATAAATGCGGTCTTCCAAAAGAGCTTTGCATCTGTGAAACAATATCCAAAGAAGCACAGGTTATAAAAATCAGAACCATAAAGAAGCGATTCGGAAAGATTTCCACTATCGTCGAAGGTATTGACGAGAAAAACATAGACATTCCAACACTCACAAAAAAACTTAAAGGCCTGCTTGCATGCGGCGGAACCCACAAGAACGGAAAAATCGAGTTGCAGGGCGAACATGTGCAAAAAGTTAGAGAAGCACTAATAAAAGAGGGCTTTGCTGAAGAAAGCATATCCCGATCCTAAACGGGCGTTAAAATGCCAATTGATGAAAAAAATCTGGTTCGCCACGAGCTTATAGGGCTTACGGTCGAGATTGCAGAAACAAAAACCAAGGGCAAAATAATAAATGAAACGCAAAAGACCCTGACAATAAGAACAGACAAAAAGGAGATAATAGTAGCAAAAAACGAATGCAAATTCATAATCACGCTCCCAACGGGAACCATTGTTGAAGTTGAAGGAAAACTTCTTTTGGGACGGCCTGAAGAGCGCATAAAAAAGAAATTACCAAAAAAATGGGATGCAATATGAGTGAAACAAAAACAAAAGGGAAAATGGATGTAAAAAACACAGGAATACCTGTAAAAAACCTGCCCAGCGCAAGCTGCGAGGACGCCAATTGCC
>DAOVNB010000187.1 GCA_030630425.1 archaeon
CGGTAGTTGCAGGCACTCTTGCTACCTGTATGACCGGCGCAATTGTAGGTATCCTGGCAGTATAACCCGAAGGAAGAAAACAAATGAATATTTTTAAAGTGTTAGCTTCAGGGAAAAAGAGTTTTCAGGAAGAAACTGCTTCAGCCATATTGGCTTGGTTTATGAATCCGACAATGGAACACGGTTTGGGATATTCATTTATCTCAAAATTTATTGATGAACTTTCAATATCATCAGATAATTCGGAATTATCCGATTTGGCAACAAAACTTACGCCAAGGCTGAGAGGTGAATATGAAAGCCAGCTAAAACTGTGGTGTAACCTTGAATATAGTGTAGATAACGCTTTTATTGATATTATTATAGGAATTGATGATTGGATTATTGCAATAGAAAACAAAATTTATGCAAAATCAGTCTCAAAAGGTCAGTTGTCAAGAGAATATGAAGGAATAAAAAAGAAAAATTCTGCTGCAAAAATCGGAATGGTGTATCTAGTTCCGGTTGAAGAAGACTCTGAAATACCTGACGGAAAAACAGAAAAAGAATTTGAAGAACTTTCAATCAGAGAATCTGATTTCAAGGTACTTGTAACATGGCAAAAAAACAAAATTGATAATGTGCCCTCAATATCTGAAATCATATGCAGAATATTGGACGATGAAAGCAAAGGTATAATAGATCCTGTATCCGAATATACACGTCATACACTCAAGGCTTTGATTTCTTTCATTTCCAATAATTTTTACGGCTACGATTATGAACGTGACAGTCATTCTTCGGGTGTGAATCCTCTTACTGAAGAAAGATTATCAGTTGATAAACTGATGCTTAAAGATACCGGATATATAGGTGTTAAAGGGGCCATAAGAGGTTTGCTGAAAATGGATAATGCGAGTATAAAGACACATAAATTTCAGTATACATCTCAGGATATGTCACAAAAACCTTTTTGGTTAGAAGCAGATACTTTTAAAAAAATAATTTCCTGGATTTTGCATAATGAAGTTAAAAGTATTGATTGGAAAGGACGTCTGCCTTCAAAAAATCTTTATATGATTGCCAAAGATTTCGGTTCAAAAGTTTTTATAGGCATAAGAGGCGGAGAAAATGCCTTGAGAAATATGAATGCTGATGAAATTAAAAATTGCAATTGGAATATAAGCACGGAAAAAGCAAGTGCACAATGGATTGACGGTGAATTATTTTACAACATAATTCACGAAAAAAATATACTGACATCTGACAATGAAAAAGGTGGTTAACCAGGCGCTGCACTCGGGCGCAAAGGGTTCCGGTCGCTATCGCTCCCTCTCCTACCCTTTGCGCCGGCGAGCTTAGCGTTCGGCGGCAACAAAATGACCTATGGACGTAACGAAAAGGAGAAAATGAAAACTAATAAAACCACCGACCGTGTAGCCGTCATGTTCTTCGCCATTTACTCCCGTCTCGTTTAATGGGATTAGTTCGTGCATTATGCTGCACCTCCTGAATAAGTCCCCAAGTGCTTGCTTGTGGTGGCAGAAAGTGCTACTATGTTTATTATGAAAGCAAAACACCGTAAGATATTGCGGGCCATTTTTGCCAGACCAACCAGGGCAAATATCAAATTCGCGGACATTGAATCCCTGGTCAAGGCGCTTGGCGGAGAAGTCAGAGAGGGTAATGGGTCACGGGTGGTCTTAGAAATTTCCGGAACAAGAGAGTACGCCCACAGGCCGCACCCTGGGAAAGAAGCAAAAAAATATATGGTTGAAAAAATTCGTGACTGGTTAATAGATTTGGAGGTGACACCATGAATAGCATGACCTATAAAGGGTATCTTGCAAAAATCAACTTTGATGGACGGGACAGTATATTTTGGGGCAAGGTGCTTGGGATAAAAGACAGTATCACTTTTGAGGGCGAAACTGTTGAACAGCTCACCAACGATTTTCACAACGCCATTGACCATTATCTTGCCGACTGCAAAAAAGAAGGCTATTGCCCTGACAAGCCCTACTCCGGCAAGCTGACCTTGCGCGTCCCCCCCGGCATACATGGTGAAATAGCCTCTGCCGCCGCTCACGATGGAAAGAGTCTTAATAAATGGGTAGCAGACACCTTAACTAAAGTTGTTCATTCCCATTAAAAAAATCCGGCACCTAACCAAATCTTCTATCAAGAAATCTCAAAAAACACCCAAAAAAGAGCTTAAAATCGCCAAATCAAGAATAAGCGAGGTGATGGAAGATGAAACATTCTGAATTAAAAAAAAACGCATTAAAAAACAAAAATGTACAAGTCATATATGAAGCTTTGGAACCTGAATTCTCCTTACTCCGTGACTTATTAAACGCACGACAAAAAACAGGCATAAGCCAAGCTGAAATAGCAGAACGTATGGGTACAAAAGCGCCGGCAATCACTAGGCTGGAGTCGTCTTTAAGCAGTGGAAAACATTCACCATCTATTGCTACCTTGAAAAAATATGCAGATGCTTTAGATTGCCACTTGGAAATCAGACTTGTTGCAAACAACTAAGGAACGGGGACGAAATAAATTTCCCAAGTAGGCGCATAGATTTAGGTCGGATTTGTTCGATCTCAGATCACAAAAGTTGATGGAATAG
>DAOVNB010000019.1 GCA_030630425.1 archaeon
CACCTTGTTATGCATATTGTACTTGCTGCCGTCCCATGTGATATCTATCCCCTCATCTTTCAGCTTGTCATATTCGCACCATTCATTGTTCTGGGATTTTTCAAAGACTCCCCGTATCATGATGCCGTCATTATGCCTATCAATGAGCGCTTCACCAATGCCGTCATGCGTAAAGCTGAATGTCATGAAATCCACGCTCCTGTTTGCCTGCATAATTGCATCAATCACATGGTCTCCGCATGAGTCTTCAGGGCAGAAATAGTTTTCAACCATAATGCCGTCAAGAGAGACTGCAGGATATTTTGTAGTATCTCCCGAACCGAACACACCATTATAAAGTTCCTCAAACTCGTCAAGATAATTTTCCGATATGTATCTTGATCTTATGATGACAATATTGTTATTATTCTTAGTGTCCCCCCGCGCCGTAGGATTAAAAGAGCCTGTGATTGTTATCTTTCCGTCTATCACGCAGAACTTGTTGTGCATCAGCTGCCAGGTCTTATCATTTTTGACATAGCTGAGCCCGTCAATATCTCCTGTATTCTTCTTGTCAACAACAAGCCTGTAATTTTTGCCGTCAAGGGCGGACATCACATTTTCAAGCTCAAGATCATAAAGCGCACAGTCAACAGATTCATTGGAGCTTTCTATCAGCTCTGACATTCGCCTGCCACACAAGTCATCAGGGCAGAAATAAACATTTACCTGTGTGCCATTCTCAACCACAGGACCCCCTAATGAGACAGGATAAAACAGGCTCATGAGAAATGTGGCGACAAGAATCAGTATCTGTCCTAAATCGGTCATAAACATTATTGCTTATCAAGATATTAATAGATAATGATTGTCAATATTTAGAAAATATAAAAAGTGACCTTAAAAAGAGTTTAAATAAAAGACTTATTTTTACCAAACATACTTTTGGTAACACAAACAATCCACTTCCAATGCAGAATCAAATGAACCAAGACAAGCAATCCCATGATTAAACCGCTCCAATCATGCAACATTGAAATGTTCGGCCTAGATAATGCTTTGTAAGCTGAAACACCGATTATTTTTATTAATCCGGGCCATTTAATTAACCCCGTTAAAAAACAAATAAAAAAGGACAATGCCAACCCAACATCAATCCAATAATTTAATTTAGTCCTATTCATTTTGTAAACCTTCTTGTTTTATCTCTTCGGCCATATCTTTTATTTGCGCTGGAGAAAACTTATATTCTGCGTCCCGAATATCTTCCAAAACAGTATTCACAGTATAGCTTCCGTTCAAATCAAACTCAGCTACAATCCCGGATAAAAGAACTTCTGAATCAATTTCCCAAAGATCAGCCACATCCTGCACAGTTAATAATTTCATATCTTTGCCTTCAATCTCCACAGAATAATCATCATCATGCTCGTGTTCCGCCGTACAGCCAGCAACTGCAAACACCAAGAAAATAATCATTACGAATAATATTTTTTTCATTTTTATGCCCCCTAACTGAAATCTTTGTTCCAATCAATAAATATCATATGGTTGAAACGAGATATATTACTTATTGAAACCAGAAATATTCTACCAAACCAATAGCCGTATTTCTATACGCAATCAAAAATACAAGAAATAATAAATAACAAAAACTCACTCTTCTTCCTGAACATCGTTTTCGTCTTCTTCTTCATCGTCGTCTATTTCGTCATCGTCGCCCTGCCTAAAAAAACAACCTGCTCCAATCATAAAAGACCACCATCCAAAATATGCTATTTTTGTAAATCTGTCTTTATATACTTGATGTTTTTAGCTCAAACACTGCCCGAAAAACATTAAGTAAGTATCCAGCAAGCACAATTGTGCATACAACCACGCCGAATAATTAACTATAATTTATATAGGTCATTTTTGTAATACTTTTTAAGAACAAGATAATCAAGGATTCAAAACAAAAAAATATATACTAAAAGAAACAAAGGATTACTATGTTCAAAAAACTAAGCAAGATGAAATTCCACCACCAAAGCCTTTTCGCAATTATAATAGCTTTTGCAGTTATCTCTTTTTGGCGAGGTGTTTGGGGCCTGATGGATGAATACCTGTTCCCTGAAAATTACAGGTTAAGCTTGTGGATTTCTTTGATTTCAGGCATCATTATTCTTGTAACAACACACTACATCACAAAAGAATTGATGTGATTTATGATTTCTGCTGCTTTTATCACATGTGCGGCCAATTTCTAAGCTTTAGATGATGCTTGTGTTTCTCGGGTGTATGTATCTCTCTAAAATGAAACTCTAAAATTACAAGACCCGTAAGAATAAAAAGCCCGCCAATCATCTGGGACCTGACAAGTGTCTCTCCCAACAAAACAACGGCGTAAAAAACAGCAACCAAAGGAGAACTCAAACCTGCAAGAGAAACATTTGTGGCGGTCGTCATTTCAAGCGCCTTGTACCACAGATATTGTCCAAGAATTGTGGTCAGTACAACAAGGCCCAATAAAGCAAGAGCAAATCTTATAGAAATGACTTGAAACAAAATGGAATAATCAACTAAAAATAAAGACATCATGAATAATATCGAAGCGCCAAACATATTTCTCAGGGTTACAATGACTTCGGGAGGTATGTGATGCATGTACTTTTTGAATAAAATTGTTCCAACTGCAAAAGATAAAGCAGAAAGAAAGATTAACGCATCCCCCACATTCAAAGACATGCCAATACTGAAATTATTGGTTGCAATAATAAGAACCCCTATAAACATAATAACTGCCCCTGCAATCTGATGTAATGTTATCCTATCTTTTAAGACAAAAATAGCCAAAAGAGATGTCAATATCGCCTCAGATTTTCCAATTAGGATGGAATTTGTGGCAGAAGTAATGCTGAGGCCTAAAAGCAGCAATAAAGGACCCAAAATCGAGGCAAATACAGATATCAAAAACATGATTTTAATATCCCGTTTTGATGTGTTTTTTAGTTCCTTTATTTTCCTTACCAAATCCAGGATAAAAAGGATAATAATTGCTGCAAGTGTCTGGTTTACAACGAGAATCAAAAAAGGGCTCATATCATTAAGCAGCAATTTCCCGAAAACAAAATACAGGCTAAACAAGGATATTGAAATAAATGCCAAAAAGGTTCCTTTCATAATATGCAATTAACGAATCATAATATATAAAGATTAGGTTTACGAAATAAAAAAATCACAAATCACAAGTATTATTCAATGCATAACCAATTTGCCCGAAACTTATCCCCCCATCGCCCGAAGGAACTTTTGAATTGATAAGAACACATCTATCAGCCATAAATTTTGTGATATGCCTGTTGTATGCAACCCCTCCGGAAAAAACAATCGGCAAATCACCAGCAACCTTCTTTGCAATCTCGAAAAGCCCTCGCGCAACATACTCATGCACGGTCGCTGCTAGTTGTTTTTTATCTTTATTCTTATTTTCCCACAAATATTTGAAAAGAGGCGTTGTTTGAAGAACATTATTTTCAATCACTGGCTTAAAATCATAAGGCACAGCATCCGAAACAAAGCTTTCAAGCGCAATTGCGGGTTCACCTTCATAAGTCCTTTTTTTACAAACCCCTAAAAAATAAGATGCCGCATCCAAAATCCTTCCACAGCTTGTTGTTTTTGAAACATTGAACCCCATATCTATCTGTTTTTGCCACACTTCTGCATTTTGCCCAAACATGATTTTAAGCTCATTTTCGCTCAAAAATTTAGACAATATCCCGAAAAGCATCCTTTCAGGTTCTATGACACTTGAATCCCCGCCAAGAAGAACCTGTTCTTCTAAATGCCCAACTCTCACATTTTGACCTGTTTTTTTAGAATCTGCCAAAAATACTTCGCCGCCCCAAATGTTTCCATCCGCGCCATAACCCGAACCATCACACACTATCCCAACAAAAGAAGACAACCCGTTTTCAAGGGCAACAGAATATGCATGAGCTGTATGGTGCTGAACCAAAACCAATTTCGCACCCATACTTGATGCAAGCTCTTTTGCATAATGAGTTATGTAAAAATCAGGATGATAATCGCAAAGAACAATTTTTGGATTTGCGCCGGTCATTCGCATCAAAAAATTAGCGCATTTTTTAAAAAAATCAAAAGTTTTCGGATTCGAAGTATTACCTATATGCTGAGACACATAAACTTTTCCTTTTGTGTATAAAGACACGGTATTTGATTCCTGGGAGCCTAAAGCAATCATGTCCGGAGCATCCCCAATATCAACGCCAATTGGTTCCGGCGCAAACCCGCGGGAGCGCCTCAAAAATAAGCTGTTTCCATTAACAAACTTCAAAACAGAATCATCAACACGATTAGAAATTTTACGATTATAAGAAAGATCATGTTCTGCAAATTCCTGCATTTCTTTGTCCATGGGCTCTCCCGGCAGATTGCACGAAGTCATAACAATAGGAGTTTTTATTAAATCCAAAAGAATGTGGTGGAGTGCAGTATATGGAAGCAAAACCCCTATACTGTCAAGCGGAGAGACAGAATAAAAAGAGTCTTTTCTTTTTTTTTCAAGAACAACAATTGGTTTTCTGTATGATGTTAACGCAGACAGTTCACCATCAGACACCAATGCAAATTTTTCAATATCTAAAACATTTCCAATCATAACAGCCAATGGTTTTTTCGGGCGTTTTATCATACCCCTTAAGCTACTAACAGCTTTGTCATTTTTAGCATCGCATGAAAGATTATATCCTCCAACACCTTTTATTGCAATTATTTTTCCTTTTTTAATTGCATTCGCTGCTTCTTTTATCGCGTCAAACCCGCTTGATTTTTTCACCCCTCTAACTGAAAAAATAAGTTCCGGCCCGCAATCAGGACATCCTATAGTCTGCGCATGGTATCGTCTGTTACTATGCTCTTGATATTCTTTTTTACAGGAATCACACATTACAAATTCTTTCATGGTAGTTGTGCTGCGGTCATAAGGAAGGTTTTCAATAATAGAAAATCTGGGACCGCAATTGGTGCATGTGGTGTAATAATAATTTTTACGCCTGTTTTTTGAATCACTAATATCCGAAATACAATCATCGCAAACAGAGATATCGGGCAATATTTGTGTTGCGCCCGAACTTTTCTTTGACGGCAATATCTCAAAATCATTAAAAAACGAAGCTGAGCCGTCAACTTTCTCAACCACTATGTTTTCTATACGACATAACGGAGGCAAAATAGTCTTGTCATGAAAAATATCTTCAAAGGAACTGTAATCTACAAGAATCTCAACACCGGCGCTTGTGTTTTTTACATAGCCTTTAAGCCCTCTTTTTTTGGCTTCCCTAAAAACAAACGGCCTGAAACCAACACCCTGTACAGCACCTGAAACAATTAATCGATAAAACATAAAACCCGTTCTTACTTTAAAATGAAAATTTAAATGGTTTGATGTATTTCTAGCGCGCAAGAAAAAAAATAACTATTAAAAATTTCAGCAAGTTCTTCTTAAAACATTCATATGGTCTGCTCTTTTCTGTATAAGTTCAGGTTTCCCTATATCAGGCCGGTGCTTAAGAGGTCCTATTATACTTGAAATACCCTCCTCTGCAATCTGTTCTGCTTCGAATAGAGTGTCTGCGAGTCCTACTGTTGCAACTGCCCTTGAACCGGTTGTATAAACAACGCCGCCCTTTTTATAAACACCAGAGTAAAACAACAACGCATCGCCCACATCACCAATTTGAATAGATGCATCTTTTATAGGATTTTCAGGATACCCCTCAGGCACAGCATATTTACATACAGTTGCTTTATTAGAAAATCGGACATCAAGAGAACCAAGTGTACCGTTGACAATAGCATCACAAACATCAAGAAAATCAGTTTCAAGAAGAGGCAGCACATTCATCGCTTCAGGATCTCCGAAACGGGCATTGAACTCAATCACCCTAATGCCATTGGCGGTCAGTATAAACTGGCCGTACAGGATACCGCGATACCCCACCCCAGTCTCCTCCTTGACCCTGGCCACAACATCTTTCATTATCTGCTTTGCTTCTTCGTAATCTTCCTCATTCATAAATGGCAGTAGATGCCCCGCATCATTATAAGAGCCCATACCTCCGGTATTCGGCCCGAGGTCTCCTTCGTCTGCTCTCTTGTGGTCTTGAACACAAGGTGCATATGCAAGATTTTTGCCATCAACAAATGCCTGCAAAGTCACTTCCTCACCCTTGAGATTCTCTTCAATTACAACAACATCATTTTTAAGCAACTCAATAGCATACAATTTTGCGGCATCAATATCCTGAAGTTGGTCACCCATTACCTTGACACCCTTACCGCCTGTAAGGCCCGCAGGTTTTACAGCTACATCTCCAAGCTCATTAATATAATTACGGATTTCCTCATCCTCGCCCGGAGAAAATACTTTAAATTCCGGAAGCCCGCCAATATTATATTCTTGCATGAATTTTCGTGTCCATGCTTTATCAAACTCCAATTTTGCGACTTCTTGTTTTGGACCGACTGAAGATACGCCAACACGCTCAAGAGCATCAACCACACCATTTTGCAGCGGCGTCTCAGGACCGATGATTGCGATATCCACGCCTAATGTTTTGGCATATCTTGCTACTTGATTTGCATTATTTTCATCATCAATAAAATATTCCTTGCAAAGACCCGCAATTCCGGGGTTCTTTTTAGACATCAAAGAATAGAGTTCATGTTCTTGCTTGCTTTTTGACACAGCATAAGCAATCGCATGTTCTCGTCCGCCACCTCCAACCAAAAGAACTTTTTTCATGAGATAATCCAAAATATTGTTCGTTATATGTTATTACTAGAAACTAAACATTTATTTTTCTTTCGCAAGAATCTGCACACTATTCCAAAAACTCTATATTTTCACCGCAATACAATTATAAAATATTAGGATATTTTTAATAGAATAACTCATTCAATTCTTTTTTTCTTGTCAATTGATAAATAATTGTCTTTAGAAACTATTGTTTCTCCAATATTTTGTTCTAAATCTTTTCTTGCTCTTTTTGCAATATTTCCGCCTTTATTCGCAGATGTTTTGCATTCATCAAGACCTTTCGAATTTTCTTTTTTTGTAATATCTGTTGTTGCTTTCTCACCAAACATTGTTAATATTAATTCCCAGTCCGTCATATGATCCCTTAGATTTTGGTTGGTTTTATTTAACTGTTTGAACTCTTTGTATTCTCCAACCGTTTTTCCAAATGTTGCTTTTGAAATTTCATTCGTAAGTATTGCAAACTCGTTTTTTTTATTAACATCTCGATTTTTCCATTCATCCGTTAATTCCTGCCGGATTGCAATGCCCCTTAATCGCTTATCAATCCAGTCTTTAGGATACCCTTTAAGTTCATAATACTCTTTTATTCTATCCTGCCCGATTTCCGGATTTTCTATTTCCTGTATCCGCTCATAACCAACCTGTGCCAACCACAATTTAAATGGTTCTGCTTTCTTGGATGGAATTGATTGTATTAAACGAAAAGCATTTTTTGTGGTTACGCAATCAGAAGTGTAATATTTTCCGTCAGAAGACTGCAATTTCAGTCCGTGACAAATTGTCACGATCTGGGGTTCTCTTTGCTTTAATTTTCTCCAATAAGCTTTAGAATCGGTACTATCTGTCAAAACCAAAATAATATCACTAACAGAAAAATACCATTCATTATCATGCCATATCCGCCGTATATTTTTATCCTGAAATACAACCAACGCATTTTTAGAAATCGTTTCTTTCATGCTAATTTAATTCTTTTTAGGCTTTTATATAGGTATTTAGAACAGCGTGCCGATAAAAGTTTATTCTTGATGATTTAAACAAAAACCGAACTAAAAAAAGTAAAAACTAACCAAACATTACTTATTTTCTGTTAAGAACATTTCAACTACTTCTTTTTCTAATTTATTCAATCTTCCTTTATCGGCTCTTTTTTCAGTAGCAATCATGCGTTCAACAAAACTTTTTGCATCATCGCCTCTTAAAACAGGAGTCCTGCGTATCGGTTTCGCCATAATCTACACCAAATTGTCTTACAACATTAATATTATTATTAATATTATTAATACTATTATCATAATACACACTAACATATATAAATTACAAACTTAATTTCTTAAATTATCTAATTTTACTAATAAAGGATACAAATCCAAATACATTGGCGTTGTTTTCTTTTTTTGTTTATCTTTCAATACAATAAAACCAAGAGGTTTATACAAACGAATTGGATCTTTTTTAACATCTTTTCCGCCTCGATCAACATCAACATTAATAAAACGACAAGATATTTTTCTATTTAAGTTGTATAC
>DAOVNB010000140.1 GCA_030630425.1 archaeon
GCAGCCGATGACGGAGAAAAGGTGAGTGTACTTTTTGCGCCAAAAGCAAACCCAGGCGACAAAGTTACAGTTGAGGGGATAAAACAGGCGCCTGCAAAAGCAATTGATTTTACGGATTTTGAATTAGCAAAAATGGAAGTTGTAAAAGACAATCACGTCGCCTACAACAAAAAAGAGCTTTTGGCAGGCAACAATTCGGTTGTTGTTGAAAAAGTAAAAATTGGCGCTAAAATCTGCTGAGAGTTATTTAGTCTTCGAAAAATTCTTCTTCGCTTCGCTCAGTTATCTCGCCGCGCAGGTTTGTTCCGTAAAGCCTTTTTATATCTTCTTTTTTGAAATTGGATAAAAGCCATGAAAGTTTTACGAATGCAGTTTCCGGCAGCATATCACATATATTTCCAAGAACTCCAATAGATAAAAGCTCTCTTCCTGCACTATAGACATTCATGTTTACCCTACCATAAACTGCCTGAGAAGTCATTGCAACAACACAGCCGGATTCAATTAGTTTTTTGAGTTTTGCAAAAACTTTTTCATTTGGCTTGCTTTTTTCATCAAATGATATTATGTTTAAATGCCCAAGGCCTGTCCCTTCAATCACAAGGCCGTCAAACTTGTTTTTTGTGTAAACATCAATCTCTTCTTCAGTCATGTTAGGATGTGCGCGAAGGATTCCGACTTTGACATCCCTGAACTTGCGGACAACCATCTTTTTGTCATGCTTTTTTGTATAATCTTTTGTATCAAAAATTATGTTTCCGGTCTTTGAATCAACAGTTGCTATTTTTCCCGCATTTATCGCCTTGAATGCATCGCGCCTTGAAGTGTGCATCTTTCTTGTCTTTGTTGCCGGATTGATTGCGCAGGTTGTGTCGCTTGTGCCTTCATGCATGCAGATTGCGACACCTGCAAACTTGGTTTTTGCTATGAAATGAGAAGCGCATACAAGGTTCATCGCAGCATCGCTTGAGCCGCGGTCAGATGACCTCTGGGCGCCTACAATGATTACAGGTATTGGAACATTTTCAAGTGCAAAGGAAAGTGCTGCGGCAGTATAGCTCATAGTGTCTGTTCCGTGCGTCAGAATTATCCCGTCAATACCTGATTTAATCTCCTTTGCGATTGCGTCAATAAACAGGTTGTAATGCGCGAATCTTAGGTTCTCAGATAATGCATTTGCAATCAGTTTTGATTTGAAGTTTGCAATCCTTGAAATTTCGGGAAACATCCCCAAAATTTCTTCAGGCGAAAATGACGCAGATACCGCACCTGTTTCGTAATCTACTTTAGAAGCAATCGTTCCCCCTGTGTGAAGTATCGCGATTGTCTTTTTTTTAGAATCAAATTTTATTGGCTCTTTTTTTGCTTTTGCTATTTTTTTTGCTTTTTTAAGAATTTCTATTTTTGTTTTAGGGGTAACCGCAATACCCACATTATAGCCGTTTTCAAGCTTTAAGACAATCGTATTTTTTCTTCCAAGCTCACTTTTAGGCATGAGTGTTCCTAAATATGTCTTTTTTCCATTGGTGACTTTGAGAAGTTCGCCGGTTTTTATTTTATCCACATTATTTTGAACCATACAGTTATTGTTTCAAAAGAACTTATTAAATTTTAGCAATATTTACGAATGAGAAACATAATTCCTGACTTCAACCTGCAGGAAGTCTGCGCCGCCTTCAAGTGTAAAATAAATGTCATAATCCGAAACTGACTGATTCACATGGGCTATTATCCTCCCGCGCATGAGCCCTGTGCCTATTGCTTCTGCCATTGTGTATCCGTTTCCCGCTTCCTGTAAAGGGTCGTTGTCAACAATCACGCTTAAACTCGCAGGAAGATATGTGCCTGTATCTTTCAGATACATGTAATCCATGACAGTTGAGGCGTTTATCGAGACAAAGCTTGTCGTATTTCCAAGCTTATGAAATGCTATTTTCTCGTGCTCGTTTTCCATTATGAAATGGGTGCCATTGTCTTTAACAATGACATTTGCGTTGGATGCAAAGTAAAGGTTTCCGATAGTCATTTTTGTTCTTGGGGAGATGACTTCTGCCTCTGTTTCTATTAAATAGTATATCTTGTCTGACTCGTTATCAACATAAAGGGCGCCTTTTTTTATCTGGAGGCTGACAACCCGTGTTGAGCTTTTGCCTTCGGCTGCAACTTCCTTTATGACTTTGTCAAGATTTGAAAGCATGTCTTTTGCCTGGTCTATTGCTGCTGCATCCTGCATCTTTTCGATTGCGGGCATCCCTGTCTGCGTCACTATTATTATGGCAATATTTATTATGGCAATAAACATAACCCCTGCAATCAAAGGAGATATAGCTTTTCTTGAGTTCATAAAATTACTTCGTTTAGCTCATATATAAACTTTAGTTAAAATAAACACTTTGTTTTATGTCTTCTCCTGAAACAAAACGCAGTTTCACAAATGAAAATAGCCGTTTAGTTGTGTTTTCTTCCTGTGTTTGCGTGTTTTGGTCTGAATCGATGTAGGTATAGTTAAAATTCATATAATCCGGAACATTGGTGAAAACAACGGTTTTAGCGCTGTTGTGCGCAAGAGTTGAAATTGTTTTTTCAGTTCCGTTTATCCTTATTTTAATATCGACCATTTGCTGTTTTTCAAAGTTGATGACACTTACATTCATATCATCGCCAACAGGAACAGCAACAATGAAATATCCACTGGTATTCATCTTATGTTCCTGGCCGAACCTGTTTGTAAATGCAGAATATTCAAGAATGCGGTGTCCTATATTTTCTGATGACATGTTTTCTTTTGCAATGATATTTACAATGCTTTTGCTTTCATGAAGCAGGTTTTCAAATAAATAATTCGTTGAATCAAAAGAAACAATAGATGATACTGAATTTTTTCCTATAACCACCGTTGCTAAAAGCAGGCACAGCACAAATGCGCCAACAATAAACATCTGTCCTTTTTTTAATCCCATAAATACACCCTTAATTCTGTTGGAAAGATTGTGCTGTTAATGCCTGAAACAATATAGCTTACAGTATTTATGTCTTTTTTTTGAGGGAGAGACCCTAAATCTATGCTTTTTGTTACAATAAGCCGATAAACGAATGCGGCTGAACTTGTAAAATTGAACTGAACCGTGTTGTTTCCTGTGACGGTATTTGATGTAATGTCAACTGTTTCTGTAGTCCCTGAAACAACACCCGACTTGATTAAAACAGGGGTTCCATTGACATATATTTTTGGATCCTGTGCGCTTGTAAATGCC
>DAOVNB010000076.1 GCA_030630425.1 archaeon
AAAGCAGTTCTGTCCCGTTAAGGTATATCGTGATATTGTTGCCTGTCAGATTCGTGCCGTCAGGCAGCAATATCGCTTTTCCTGAAACCGTTATGTTCTCATCTGCACTGTAAACAGATTTATCTGGACTGATTGAAACTGAGATGTCCTGGACAAAGATCGAATAGGCAGAAGTGTTTGCCAGCTGATTGTAGGTGTCATTGGCATAGATCCTGAAAGATATCTCTCCAAGGGAAGAACAGTTTAAGCTGTAATTATATATCCCTGAAGCATCTGTTCCTGACTCAAGAGCCATTGAGCTGTTCTCAAAAGCCTGTGTTGAATTTTCCTCAATCCAGACAGAACTCACATTTGAAGGGTTAGAGGCATTTATCCTTATCACTGTTGAATTGTCTCCAACATCAACATAAGATGTATAATTTAAATCTGAAAAGGCAGTCTCATCAAGCAGACCAACAGTAAACACCTTCTCGCTCCATCCGCCGTCATAAGTGCCTGTGAACTGGCCGGAGCCGTCAGTCGTGTGCACTTTTGCCCAGCCCATGTTTGTGCTTATCTGTACATTTGTATCTATCGGCATGTCGCCTATTGTATATGTAAATGTTGCCGCAGGTGTTGCGCACGATGCGTTGAACTTTTTGATGTAGTCGCCTGATGTCTGCCAGGTTGTTACCAGCATGTCTAGGGTATTGCTGGGCGTTATTGCAAGAGGCCTTTCAGTAAACACCACATCAGATGAGCCGCCCGCCACGACAAGAGATGTCTCTGTTGATGTTATTGTTGTCCAGAGATTATTTGAGGTCTCGAAAAACTTTTTCTCATACCACGAGACAGACAGGCTTGCACCTGCATCTACAGATATTTTTTCAATTCCAATGCAGTTGGTGATTGATTGCTGTCCGTCAGCAGATGCATCTTTTACAATTGTCAAAGATGAAGAACTTCCACTTAACTCCACCAAGTCCATTGAATTGCCACTGCTGCCCCAGATGTGCTCATGATCTATAAAACAGTTAGAGAATGTCGCATCTGCACAAAAAATATCAGACCATCCGATTTCCGAATTAAGTTGCATGTTTGTAAAAGAGTTTCCAGTGCCTGTTATACTAAAATATCCAAAAGTGTTTGTGCCTTGCCACCCAAAACCATTGAATTGGCAGTTCGTACAAGTGTATGCACCAAAATTATAGAAATCAACAACAAATAATTCACCTTCTGACGTCCATACATCTTCAAAATACAAATTTGTTGGTGACCCTTCAAACCAGCAGGCCGACTGGCAATCCATAGCAGTAAAACCATTGTTGTTCAGAACGAGCTTTGGACACACCCCCATTCCAATTTTACAGTGGCTAATAGTCACAAAATCATTTGTAATCACGAAATCATTATTATATAATCCCATAGTGAACAATTTCGTAGACACCCCTGCCCCAGACCATGTTGTCCCTTCCGGCGGATTGAATATGATGTCCGCATTCTCCGGATACTCGCCTGCTGCAATATATATTGTGTCATACGCCCCCACATTGTACTGGGTGTGGTTGATTGTCTGCCAAGGATTCCCGAAAGAGCCGTCGCCCGTTATATCACTTCCGGTGGTACTTACATAATACTCAATAGCACTCACTGCCTCGCCAACCAAACCCAACGAAAACAGAAACACTAGTGAAAACAAAAGAACTCTCTTTGCTTCTGTATTTATCATTCTCATAACAAATCACTCATACACCTGCTCTATCACAGTAAGCGCACTCTGCGTAACAGTGGCATTCTTCGGCAGCCGCACTCAGACAGTGTATACTCTCCCCGTCGCACTTGAAAGTTTTTGACGATGTTGAGTCATTGAACTGCGTCTGGTCGACCGTATTTGGAGTTACGGAAACATCGCTTATGGCAATTATCTGGTTTGCACATGAAACAACGCCGCCTCTGCCTGTGGTCCCGGAACTTGCGGCATCAGTAGTGTTTTTAGTGTAATCATACATCCATGCAACAATCAAAGTGCTTATGGCTACAGTAAAAACTATCAGGAGAACTATAGCGATTAATGGCGATATGCCTTTTTTGTGCATAAAGGATATTGGCTTTTGGCGGTTATAAAGTTTCTAGCAATTGATTGTCAACTTCAAAAAACAGTTAATGCCTTGTTGAAAAATCATCTTTTCTTCTTGTGCCTTTGCGATTTCTTTTTCTTTTTCAGTTTGTGATTTCGCATTTTGGATCCTTTTCTTTTCTTACCGCAGGGCATAATTATTCACCTTTTTTTATTGTATTTAACCTATTTTCTCAAAGCAATAAAAAAGCTTGAAAATTCATCCACTCACCAAAATTTTCATGATTTTTTCAGATTTTTGAGAAAAGCTTTTTTACAATACCGTATTTTTTGTTTACGCTGTTGTTGAGCTTTCTTATTTCCAGAACGCGATCTTCGATATTCTGTATTTTTTTATTCATATCTTCTGCAGGAACATTTAAAACCTTTGAGATTTTTTTAATAAGCTCTATATCTTCCAAAAGGCGCTGTTTTTCTTTTTCAAAGTTTTTAAGTTCTTTTTCAATATTCTTTATGCTTTTGGTTTTTTCATCAACAACTTTTTTTATGCTGAATGAATCTTTTTTCAGTTCTTTTTCTTTTGCCCCCATAGCAGTAAAAATCTCAAGAATTTCTTTTTCTCTTACTTTGATTTTTTCGTATTCTTCATCAATCTGTATTGTTTTTTCAAGGTCCTTTTCAAGTATTTTTTCAAAGCCTTTAAGCATTTTCTCTTCATTTTTTAATGTTTTTTCTTTTGAGTGCACATTAGCTTCTATATTTATAATATCCGCCTGGACATTTGTTGTAAGCTCTTTTATGTGTTTTTCTTTTTCTTTTGTATTTTTTGATGTGCTCATGATTACGAGATTGCCTTTTTTGTCATATTCTGTTGATACGAGCCCTTCTTTTGACAGGATGTCTGCCCAGGATTCAACAGTCTCTTCAGACAATGAAAGCTCATCGGCAACTAGTTTTGCATTTATTGACCCCTTTGATGCTACGAGCTCTAAAAATCCATCGATTCCTGTTTCAAGCATAGTTTTTTTCCACCCACTCATAGCATCACGCAATATATATAGGAGATACCCCAATAAATAGTTTATGGGTAAGTACTATAAAAAGGTAGGTCAGGCAGCAATGGAATATCTTGTTGTTGTTAGCATGGCGTTGTTTTTATTGACCCCGGTTCTTTTGATGGGTCAAAATGCAATAGACGGCCTTAGAAAAGACTCAAATACACTTATTGCGCGGCAAACTCTAAATAAATTCGCAGAAGCCTCAGAACTTGTTTATGCGCAAGGCCCGCCCGCCGCAGTCACCATAAAGGCGCAGCTTCCGGCGAACATAAACGAGACATTGTTTGTCGAAAATATGATTATAATGCGGCTTAAGCTTTATGGGCGGACCGGAGATATTATTTCTTCTCTTGATTTTAATGTGACCGGGAACATACCGAATGAACCCGGAACATACCAAATAAACATAAGGGCTATAGACAATGGCGTCAACATCACACAAAAACAATAAAGGCCAGTCCGGCCTTGAACTTGTAATGCTTACCTCATTCGCGCTTCTTGCATTCAGCGTAGTCTATCTGTCATTTATTGACAAAGATATAGACACAATATCCGAAAGAATAAACAATCTTGCGCGAAAGACAACAGATGATATTGCTTTTGATATACGGGTTGCAGTTACAGAAGGCGATGGTTATGAAAAAAATTTTACAATAGCTGAATCTTTTTACGGTGTCAGTTATGTTGTGAATGTAACAGATTATTTGGTTTTTATCGCTGTGAATGACCGTTCATTTTTGTCGCACATACCGGTCGAAAACATCACAGGAACAATAACTCCCGGGAAAAACACAATAATATCTTCGGAGGGCAAAATCCATGCGAACCCATAAAGCGCAGGCACTTACTCCGGATTTTACTGTGAGTTTTGTTATATTCCTGATGGTAGTTGCACTTTCGATAAATCTTTGGAATGTTGCAAATGACAAAGAAATGTGGATTCGAGACATTGAAGACATGCATAAAAAATCAAGAACAATAACCGATATTTTAATAACAAACACCGGAAGCCCCGTCGAATGGGATAACGAAACTGTTGTTTTCTTAGGATTTGCAGAAGAAGACCATGTACTCAACAAGACAAAATTGTTGTCTTTCAAAAACATAGAATATGCAAGGGCGAAATCGCTTATGAGTTTGGGTGCAAACGATTTTAATCTTACTATGTATTATAAAAACGGGACAATAATTGTACTTGACAGCAAAAACATCTCGTATGGAACTGACTATTCTGAAGGCGATTATATAATACATTCAGAACGCATAGCACTTATAAACAATTCGGGAAATCTTATAAGTACGAAAATAAATTTGGTCTTGTGGAGGAAACTATGATGAAAGGCTTTTTTTTCACAATGGATGCATTAGTCGCAATAACTCTTTTAAGCGTTGCTTTTGGCGTTGTATTGTCAATTGATACAAACACGATTTCAGGAAAGTCAAATTATGAGCAAATGCATTATGTGACCGAAGATGCTATGCAGATTTTCGGAAAATTAAAATTTTCAGATATCAATGAAACACTTATGAATAACATAATGGCGGACACGAATTTAACAATAGAGGACACCTCAAAAAGCCTTCCGGATATAATCGGGCTT
>DAOVNB010000017.1 GCA_030630425.1 archaeon
CCTTTGGAACCTAAGCAAAATAGTTACTCCTAATGATGTTGTCGGGGCAAAAACAATGCGCACAAAAACAACATCAGACAAGGGCGAAAAAAGACCGGTCTATCTTAAGCTTGTTGCAGAAAAAATACATTTTGATGAAGAAGGAACCACGCTTCGAATAGCAGGAAAGATAAAAGAAGGTCCTGATGACATAGAGTTCGGGTATCACACAATTGCAGTAAATGCTTTTGATGTGATTGATATTGAAAAAAAGTGGTCTTCGGCAGATATCACACTTCTTAAGGAAAGCCTTACATACAGCGGAGCCAAGATACTTCTCTGCGTTGTTGATGAAAGAAGAGCAGATTTTGCGTTTGCGACAGATACGGGAATAACCGAAATATCAACAATTACGGCAAAAGATAAGGGGAAACAGTTTGAATCAAAGGAAGACGACACATTCTATCAAAATGTCATTGCTGTATTGCTTGAAAAAAAGGATGTGGTTGAAAAGATGATTGTTGCAGGTCCGGGATTTACAAAAGAGAACATACACAAAATACTTCCAAAAGAGCTTAAAGGCCGTGTGTTTATGGGTTCAACTTCAGTTACAGGAAAAACAGGGCTTAATGAAATCATAAAACGAGGAGAAATCACCCAGGTCTTAAAAGAAAGCAGGCTTTCAGAAGAGACTGCTCTTGTTGAGAAATTTTTGGAGCATTTGGGAAAAGACACAGGGCTTGCAAGCTATGGCGAAATGCAAGTTCTTGCGGCTGCAAAAGCTGGTGCTATTGACATACTTTTAGTGTCTGACAAGCTTGTGCGCGCAAAGAATACGGAAAACCTCATGAAGCTTACAGAAACAGGCGGCGGAGTGGTAAAAATAATCGCATCAACACACGACGCCGGAGAAAAACTATTCAATATGGGCGGATTTGCTGCGATTTTAAGGTATAAAGTTTAATTTATGGCGTCAGGGGAGGGATTTGAACCCTCGTGTCCGAAGACAGTAACTTAGCAGGCTACCGCCATACCGAGCTAGGCGACCCTGACATATAAAAACAAGAATCTATCGCCGTGGATTATTAACCTCTAAAAAGCTTTAATAATCTTCGTCTTCAATAAGTATTTAAATATTTCTAAAGAACATACAATACAGAAGTAAAGGAGTGGTCCCCAATGGTTGTAAACGAGCGAGAAATGGCCGACATGGTCGGAAAAGACATATTCACAGATAAAGGCGCATACTGCGGCAAAGTTTCTGATGTAGAAGTAGATCTTACAAAATTCAGAGTACGGGCTGTTGTTGTTGATGCGGCTAAAGGATCTTACCTTGCTGGCGTTGTCGGTGGAAGGCGCGGCGTAATTGTCCCATATGGCATGGTCAAAGCAGTTAATGATGTTGTTCTAATAAGGCACATCTCAGCACCTGCTATGGATGAGCCTATGCATGGACCTGCAGAAGAACACGCTTAATTTCTTTTATTAGTTTTATTTTGGGTGCTTTTGTTATTTTTTAATATATCAAACATAGCCCATAATCTGCAGCAAGTCCCTTGTTCCTGTTCCAATGCCGAGGGAGTATACTAAAAGCTTTATGTATTTTGTCTCATATTGGTCTTTTGAATTGCTGTCAAGATAATAAAGGACCGCACCCACAACAATTATTTTCAACGGAAACATTATCGCCGGACCGAAAATACCTATAAGGTATGATGGCAGGACATGCTTTTCGTATGCGCCAAAAAAGGCAATTGCTGTATAAGTTGCGCTTGCATCCATCAGGTGCGCAAGAAGTATAGTCCTGTTCTCAAATGAAAGAAATGATTTTAATTTTTTGGTGTTTTTCAAAAATCTTAATGCAAAAAAGAAAAATAATACAATAACAACAACAATTGCTCCGCCTAAAAAGTTTCTCAATGGAAGAAAAACAACTGACGGCAGTATTAGCAAAAACGGAGATGCAATCCATGCGTGGTTGAACGATATTATCTTTTTTGAATCAAGATGCTTAAACAAAACTATAAGAAAAAGTGCTGTGCCTCCGAAAAGAAAATCAATGTATGGTGTTATAAAAAGGCGGGATGTAAGGATGCTATAATCCTCAAGAACACGAACAATTGCCATTGCAACTATCCAAAGAGTCCAGCCGATGTAAAAATGCTTATCTAGTTTCACATTAACTTTTCGAAAAAGGTGCAATGCATAATATGCAAGAAAAATAAAAACTGCGGCATACACAAAAGTCTCTCCTGTTGTGTATGGCCCGTCACGAAAAAGAGGATACCACACTTCTTCAAGCAGCAAATCAAGCATATTGGCTTTATGAACAATTCAATTATATATAACTTAAACTAAAAACAGTTTCATGAATCTAAAAATTGACATGCATATTCACTCCTGCTATTCAAAGGACGGGTTTGAACAGATAAAAGACATAATTGCTGAAGCAAAAAGAAAAGGTCTTGACGGCATTGCCTTAACTGACCACAACACGCAAGAGGGTATTTACGAGGCAAAAAAAGAAGGGGACAGACAAGAAATTGTTGTTATTTCGGGAATTGAAATAAAAACAGAAAATGGGGATGTCCTTGCGTATGGCATAACAAAAACAATCAAAAAAGGCATGAGTGTAAAAAAAACAATAGATGCAATACACAAAGCAGGAGGACTTGCTGTTGCCGCCCACCCATATCCTGAACCATCCCACAGAACCAAAATGCATAAATTTCTTGACTTAAGGTTTGATGCTATTGAGACCGCAAACGCAAGATCTATTTTTATGAACAAAAAAGCAAAAAAAATGGCGCAAAAATTAAATAACGCCCAAACCGGCGGTTCGGACGCCCATAGCCTAAAAGAAATCGGAAATGCATATACTGAAATAAATGCCCCAGAGAAAAACGAAAAATCAATTCTTGATGCGATTCGTCTGGGAAATACAACCGCAGTTGTTTCTAAAAACACAAGCCTTTATTCTTTTCTTTATTGCGTCATCAAAAGAATTGCAAAAAATCATGAAATTTAGGTTCAATTGGTGGATTTCAAGCTTTTTTATTTTTGGTGTGATTTATGCGCAATAAAAAACCTTTAAGTTCCAAGATCTCTGTAAAGCGTATAAAATCGCTGCAGGAAAGTTATTGCGGACAGTATTATTATCAGATACAGTGAATATAAAAGCACTTCTGTAAAAAAAGAAGTTGTTATTGCGGCTGCAAAAAGTATTATGCCTCTCTCTGCGCGCCCCATAACACCACCATACATTCTTTTTGTTGTAAGCGCTTGAGCTTGTGTCCCTAAATAAGATACAAGAAGTATACAAATGAGCGCCATTAAGGTCATCTCTGTTGGCATGATTGGGTTGTATGCGAGTCCTACAAATATTGCGGTGTCTGATATGCGGTCAAATGTGTGGTCGAGAAAATCCCCTCGTTTTGTTGCGGCTTTGCCTTTTTTTGCAATTTCGCCGTCAAGTACATCCAAAAAACCATTCAATGCCAAAAACAACGCCGCTACAAAAAGATTGTCAATATAGAAATAATATCCTGATAAAAACGCACTAACCAGTGCCGCGAATGTAACTTTATTCGGATTTATGTTTATTATGAATGGGGCTAACAGCCTGCGCCTCATTTTCGGGTGCTTTTGTTCTATATGCTTTAGCATTACCACCAAACATCCTTTAATTTTAATTTGTATGCGATGAAATTAGACAGATAATTTGATAAAGGCGTTAGAATGAAAAGAACCACCCACATATATATCGGAACCGCCACAATAACGCTTGCAAAAACAAGCGCTGCAATAACAAAATCAAGCTGGTCAAGCAAAAACACAGATTCGCCCCGTTTTTTTCCGATTCTTCTTTTAAAAAAACTTGCAAACGTATCTCCTATCATCGCGCCCAATGATAAAAGGAACGCAAGTTCAAGTGTCATTAGAATTTCTATGTTCGGGATATTTGAATTGAATTGGGTTTGAATGGCGCCAACAACGCTGCCAAGAAACACAGCAAATAAAAAACCTTCCCATGTTTTTCCGTTGCCCAAAATCGGCCTTTTGTCAAAAAACAGCTTGCCCGAATCTATTGGGTGTGTATGCTTTAGGACTTTTAGAAAAACAGGTGCTGCGTTTGCAAAATATGCCGGAAGTATAAACCACAAAGAAGATACAATGAATTCAATTATCATTACAACACAAGTATTCTTGAAAATTAGAACTTAATAAAGATAGCCTAAATTATTACAAAACTCTATTTTTCGTGGCTTCAGAATACACCGCTCTTGCAACTTCCTTTGAAACACGAGGGTCTGTTGGTTCTGGTATCACGTAGTCTTTTGAAAGGACTTCCTCATCTATTAAGCCTGCTATCGCTTCTGCTGCTGCAACTTTCATTTTTTCAGTTATTTCCTTTGCGCGTGCGTCCAGAGTGCCCCGGAAAATTCCGGGAAATGCAAGAACATTGTTTACCTGATTTGGAAAATCCGAACGACCGGTTCCTATAACTTTTGCGCCTGCTTTTTTTGCTAATTCCGGCATTATCTCAGGTGTCGGATTTGCCATTGCAAAAACAATCGCGTCTTTAGCCATAGAAGAAACCATTTTTTCTGTGACAAGACCTGGTTTTGACACTCCTATAAATATATCTGCGCCAACAAGCACATCTTCTAGAGGCCCTGTTTTTTTGCTTTTGTTTGTCATTTTTGAAAGTTCTATCTTTTCTCCTTCCATGTTTTCCGCACGCCCATCATAAATAGCGCCTTTGGTATCGCAAAGAACAATATTATTTATGCCGTATATCACAAGAATTCGTGCAATAGCTATTCCTGCTGCCCCTGCACCGGAAATTACCGCAGACATATCCTCTATTTTTTTGCCGACCACTTTTGATGCGTTTATTAGTGCTGCAAGAACAACAATGGCTGTTCCGTGCTGATCATCGTGAAAAACAGGTATATCAAGTTCTTCTTTGAGCCGCCTTTCAATTTCAAAACATCTTGGAGCAGATATGTCTTCTAAGTTTATACCGCCAAATGTGGGGGCTATGTTTTTCACAGTTCTTATTATCTCTTCAGTATCTTGTGTGTTAAGGCATATCGGTATCGCATCAATATCTGCGAATTCCTTGAAAAGTATTGCCTTTCCTTCCATAACCGGCAACGCTGCCAAAGGACCAATATTTCCAAGACCCAAAACCGCAGACCCGTCGGAAACAACCGCAACAAGATTTCCTTTTGAAGTGTCATCATAAACTTTTTTTGGATCAGAATGTATTTTTCTTGAAGGTTCTGCCACTCCTGGAGTATATGCGATAGCCATATCCTCTTTTGTCTTGACAGGCATTTTTGGTTTTATTGCAATTTTTCCTTTTGAATTACTGTGCGCTTTTAAAGAACGAGAATATATGTCATCCATTATTTATGCCTCATAAAATATCACAATAATTATACAGTATAATACTGACTAAAGAAAGCTTAATAAAACCATTCTTCGTTCTAAAAAAATAAACGACAAAGAGCGAAATTCAAACAATGAACTTTGCGGTGTTCAAATGTTTTTTTACAATAATTCTGTCTTTAGGCTTTAAAACAACAACGATTTTGTCATCGTTATCAGAAAAAATCTGGGCTTCCTCCCGCAGCATCTCAACCACAATTTCTGATTCCCCATCAACAACTACTGGCTTCTCATGCCTGTGTGGATTATTCAGCGCAATTCCAATTCCTTTTTTAAATGGCTTGCCACCTACTGACTTGTAGTATGCTGTTGAGCCATAAGGCGTTGCAATGACTACCCCGTCGCCTACAACATTTTCAAAAACAATCTTTTTGTCTGCATATACGGTGAAACGAATCGCTTTTGTCGGCTTTTTGTTGTGCAATTGTATCTCGTTTAAAGAGATAAGTGTTTTTCCTTTTACTTTGGCCTCTATTTTTGTGTGCTCAACTATTGTGTGTGTTTTATTTCTCAGTTTTTCTATTGCTGCCTCTATTTCGCCTTCAGTAAAAGCGCATTTGTAACAGAATTGGCTGTGCTTTATTGTTGCTTTTGGAATTCCGGGATACATGCGCTCGGCTGCAAGTATTGTGCCATCCCCGCCGTATGTAAAGACAATTTCCGGGTTTTTTGGATTGATTTCAAGCCCTAACTGCAACAATTTTTTTTCAAGCAGTTCTGCTTTTTGGCCAACCACACACACGCTCATATTACTCAATTATTGCCTGAGGTTTATATGTTGTTTGTTTTGTTTTCTTCACCAACAGATTCCTGCTTTTTTTCCATTGCGGCTTTTATTCGTTCCTTGGCTATTTCAAGTGCTGCTTCTCTTGGGATTATGTCCTTTTCTTCTGCGTGCGTCAAGACAAGCTCTGTGTTTTTGTTTGTCTTCTCCTCAATCATGCGGAATGCGTCGTCGTTTGTGCCGCCACTGTATTCCACATATGAGGAAATTACACCACCCGCATTTGCGACAAAATCAGGTATTACAAGTATTCCTTTTTCATGGAGGCGCAGTTCCATGACTTCAGTCATTGGGATGTTTGCCGCCTCGACAACTATTTTTGCTTTTATTTTGTCAACATTCCTTTCTCTTATCACATCGGGTCTTGCACCGGGGACAAGAACATCAACTTCGAGCTCAAACAATTCCTCGTTTGTTTTCTGTTCCCCCTGTGGGTAATTTTTAACTGCTCTTGTTGTGTTTTTGATGTCAATTAATTTCTCTACATCAAAACCATCCGGATTGTACATGGTTCCTTTAGAGTCTGATACTGCAACTATTTTTGCGCCGTTTTCTGCCAAAAATTTTGCTGTAAACTGGCCGACATTTCCAAATCCTTCAATTGCGATTGTCGCCCCTTCAACATTAATACTTTTGTGTTTTAGCGCAACTAATGTTGATAGGTAAACGCCGAAGCCGGTTGAGCCAAGCTCGTGGGGAATGCCGCCCATTGAAATAGGCTTTCCTGTAATTGATTTCATGTCCCCGTTTGTGTTTGCGAATGTCGCCATTTCTTTTTCGCCCATATTCATATCCGGTGCTGCGACATACTGGCTTGGGCATACGGGCTTTATTGCTCTTGCAAATGCGGCTACAATCTCCTGCTTGTTTTCTTTTTTTGGGTCTGCTATTATCCCTGATTTGCCGCCTCCGAAAGGAAGGTCTGCTAACGCGCATTTCCATGTCATTGCGCGTGCAAGGCCGAAGACCTCTTCTTTTGTGACATCCGGCTCCATCCTTATCCCGCCTTTGGCAGGCCCAAGAGCCGTGGAATGAATAACTGTGAATCCGCGCATGCCTGTTTTCGGGTCGTGGACTTCTATTATTTTTTCAGGACCCCAAATGTCGTAAACTATCTCTGCCATAAACACATCACCATCTTTTTTTTCCTACAATATAGTCATATACGCTCAGTGCTGCAGTTACTCCCTGTGCTGCTGCTACGATTATCTGCTTGTCTCTTAAATTGGTTATATCTCCTGATGCGAAAATTCCTTTTGTGGTTGTTTCGCATTTTTCATTCACTTTTATCTGGCCAATGCTATCGAGCTTGACTTCCCCTTTTAGCCATTCTGTTCTCGGGACATAACCTATGCTTACAAAAATGCCGTCAAGAGGGATGCTTTTTTTGGTTTTCGTACTTAGATTTTCAACCACAAGCGCCTCTACTTTTTTGTCGCCTTTTATTTCAACTGGCACAGAATCAAGCACAAGCTCTATGTTTTGTGTGTTTTTTATGCGACTTACAATGGTTTCTTCTGCCCTGAAAACTGATCGCCGGTGCACAAGATAAACTTTTTTCGCAATTTTTGAAAGATATTCCGCTTCCTCCAATGCCGCGTTTCCGCCGCCGATGACTGCTAATGTTTTTCCCTTGAAAAACGGGCCGTCGCATGTTGCGCAATATGACACGCCGCGGCCTTTGAGCCTTTCTTCTCCTAGTACCTCAAGGGTTCTTGGCGCTTTTCCTGCAGCGATTATAACGGCTCCTGCCTCGTATTTCTCTGCCTGTGTCCTAACCTCAAACCCGCGGTCTTTTTTCTTCACGCCTGTGACTTTTTCCAAAAGTATTTTGGCTCCTGCGTTTTTTGCCTGCTCTTCAAAACGGGACATAAGCTCGTATCCTGAGATTTCCTTGAATCCAGGATAGTTCTCAATTGATTTTGCCTGCCCGGCCTGACCTGCAATGTTTTCTGTTAATACAAGGGTCTTAAGATGACGCCTTGATGCGTAAAGCGCTGCTGCAAGCCCTGCGGCTGCGCCGCCGATTATTATTAAATCGTATTTTTCCATATGGTATCACTTGTTACCGTGCTTTTCTAATCTATCTAATTGTTTGCGCATATTCTCCTGATTGTCAAGCATCTTTTTTTGAATTGGATTCACCCGTGCATAAATTTCTGATTCTGTCTGGTATGTTTTCAATACTTTCAAATCAAGGTATCCCAAAACAACCAAACCAACAAGAGTTGTTACAGTAAGCAATAAAAGCCATTCTGTGCTTCCAATAAAAGAAAATGTTGTGTATTGCTTCATGCTTGTTACAAGAACGAACAAGAGCATGAAAAACTGGACATAACTCAACCAATATTTTCCCCGATCCATTGCGATTTTTATTTTAACCAAAATATTTTTCATTAGTTCCACGCAGTTGTCTTTTGGCGGCAAAGTTTTTTATGCTCTTTGTATACGCACCTGTTCTGAACAAAGAAAATGTTGTTCTTTTTTGCAATGTTTTCTGCAATTTTACTTATTATGCCTTCCTGAAACCATATTGCTTTTGCGTTTATTTTAACGGCACTGTTTGCTA
>DAOVNB010000166.1 GCA_030630425.1 archaeon
GGGGGTATTGCGCCTCCGGCAGAGCCCATTTTTGAATAGTCAAGCGTCTCTCCGGTAGATTCTTTTACCGTAAGCGCTCCTGCAATAACACCATTAGGCGTTGCAATAAGCTTTAACTGCTCGCGAAGAGCATCAACCATGACCTCGACATCCTCGATTATAGGGTCGGATTCTGTCTGCTGGTCATCGAATGTGTTTTCTTTTGTGCCGGGAATACTGTGCTTTAGCGTATAATACAACTGCCTTGTTGATAATGCGGGTTGGTTTTGCTCTAAAATCCATTTTATCTGTTTTGTGACAAGAAGTGTCTGCATGAACTTTTTTGCCTGATTTATATTGAAATATGTCCTTTTCTGCTTTTTGTCTCCAAGCATTATAAGCCCTGTCTCTTTGTCAAAATAAACATTGTTTAAAGACCTCTGTATGATATTCAATGACGGGCTTTTGCCGTCATTTATTTCCTTTAGTGTGTCTTTTCCAATAGTCTTCAGTTTTTCGATAATTTCCTGCGATTCATTCATCATTTTCACCGTCATCAGAAGGTATGTAGTTGTCTATAAGTGTTTTTTGCTTAGGTATTTCTTTTTGTGGCTCGTCATCCACAGGTTCCCGCAATTCATTAATCATTCCTGTTTCCTTATCTTTTTTATAGTCATCATCCTGCATCTGTTCAATATCATCACCAATTGAGCCGATTCGCTCATCAAGAAGCGCCTTTAGCTTGACATCGATTTCCTCTTTTGGAACTTCACTTAAACTTGAGAGGGCTTCTGCGACCTCACCTATATATCTTGCGAATGTGCTTTTTTTCTGTTCCTGCAAGCCCGCTTTCTTCTTTTTCCCAAGATACGAAGAAAGCTTTCGCCCGGCTTCCTGAAGTGCAAGCTTTACTTCTTTGATTATTACCGGATATGATGCTATTGCCTCTTTTCCTTCGGAGGTGTATGGGACCCAGACAGATGCGATATGGATAGATATTGCAAGAGGGCCTATTGGAAGAGATCCGTTGCTTTGTTTTAAATGATATCGTTTCCAGTCATTCTGGAGCACTGATTTTGTAAGTGCGCATGCGGATTGTTCATATAAAAGCGGGACTTTATTCGCGTATCTAAAAAGCTTTGCAGAGCCTTCCTTTTCAAGATTTCCGCCGTATGCAAGTCCGACTTCAATCAAAAAAGGGTTCCCGTGATACACAGAAGGAGGTCTTGTGACACTTGATATGAATTCAGGTCTAAGTTCTTTTTTTAATCCTTCTTTTATTGCCTCTTCACCAACAGGAGACAAGCAGTTGGTGGGCGGATTCTGTATTTTTACTTGCTGCATTGCAGTTAATAGCCTGTCCGCTTCATCTCTTGATATTTTTTTGGGTTTTGTTTTTCCCTCAAGCTCTGATTTTAAAAGTATTTCGGTTATTGCAGTCCGTCCCATGCGGGAAAATTCCCCTGAAAGAAAAGCAGTCAGGTTTTTTGATTGGGTTGTTTCAAGCATCCTTATAAGAACCCCAAGTTGAAGCCCTGCAGGGTGAGGCTTTATTTCTTTTGATTCTGCGGGGAGCACTTCAACCGCTCGTTCAAAATCAAATTTTTCGTTTTCAGGGTCAACGAAAATCATGCGGGCAAATGGGTTCATAATGGCGGTCTCTTGGAGATACTCCGGCACTGATTGCTTTCCGCGCGAATATTTTCCTTTGATAAACAGTTCTATACGGGTTCCGCGGCCTTCATATCCTTCAAGAGTATTTTCAGAAATTATTTCCGGCTCATTTTTTGTTGTGTCTATCCGAAGTTCATATATCTGTATTTTGCCGTCTCCTGTTTTAGAATATATTTTTGCTGCTTTTCCTGTTGTAAGCTGGGAGTAAAGAACAGCAGCAGAAATTCCGATTCCCTGCTGTCCGCGGCTTTGTTTTAGCCTGTGGAATTTTGAGCCGTAAAGAAGCTTTCCGAAAACTTTGGGGATGTTCGCCTTTATAATTCCGGGACCATTGTCTTCAACAATTATTTTGAAAACATCTGTTTTTCCTTCAATTTTTTGTATTTCAATGTATATGTTTGGAAGAATTCTTGCATCCTCGCATGCGTCAAGCGCGTTGTCAACAGCCTCTCTTATGCATGTAAGAAGTGATTTCTGGAGATTTTCGTAACCTAAAAGATGCTTGTTTTTCTCGAAAAATTCTGCAATGGATATTGACTTGTGCTTTTTTGCCAATGTTTCTGCTGTTATCTGTGCCGTCATATAAACCCCATTATCATAAATTCATGCTTTTTTTATCAAGAAATGCATACACTGCTTTGTGGGTCATGCCGTCAAGAATCATCTGCACAGCTTCGTTTGCAATCTGAACATTCCCCGGAAGGCCTATTATGCTTGCTGTTTTCCCATAAACGCAGATTTTTGTGTCTGTCATATCTTCAATCTTTTTTCTTATGGTTCCACCAGTGCCTATTATTCTTGATTTGTATCGCTCAACCGCTTTTTCGTTTTTGTTAAGTATGAGGTCAAGATCAATTATATGCAGTATGTATTCGTCTGTCTCAAGCACAAGCGCTTCATCTGGTGTGAATCCCCGCCCTATTGCCTTTAATATATCTGCAAGCTTCATTTGATTTAGCGGGTCCTTTGCGCTGTAGCTTATCTCTCCTTCTGAATTGATATCTATTTTTGCGCCAAGCTCATCTTCAAGCTTTTTCTTTGTTTCCCCGCTTTTGCCTATGATAACGCCTATGCGCATTTTAGGTATTTTCAAGAATCCGTCTGTCATGTTTGTATCCCTTTTTCCTTTTGTTTTCAAGAATAAATTTACTGGATAGATTAATATAGTTGTTCTTAGATGCGTGCCGATATGAATTATGTGGTTATTCTTTTTTTTA
>DAOVNB010000139.1 GCA_030630425.1 archaeon
TCAATCTGGTTGTTGTTGATTGCGCGCCCAAGATTGAATGTATCCAGGGCCATGAACTTGTCCAGCATCCCTGCCGTCTTAAGGGTTGATTTTATCTCTTCAATATCTTGTGTGTCGTTTCTGTTGGGCATTTTCAGGTTGGTGTAAGTCCTCAATCTTGCGACAACCCCGTTTTTCCCTGCCACATTCTCTATTCCCTGCTGGGCTGCGAAGCTGAAAAGCTCATCCCTTATTTTCTTAAGTTCCGCATCTGCCTCATCAACTTTTTTCTTTAGCGCAACATACTTGGAAACAAGTGTTACTCCATCGTCTGCATGCAGTTTTAACGGCGCCATCTTTTTAGTGGCCACAATATGCTTTCTTAGCGGGCATTCTTCCTGGTATTCACACCAGTCGCAGAGCGCGCTTTCAGCAGGATCAAAACTCCTGTGCTCCTCTATTGATTTTATAAGGGACAGGATCTCGCCTTTAAGGTCCTGGAGCTGTTTTTCCGTGCGCGTGGAAACCATGTCAACATCAAATGCAAGGAAGTGCCATATTAGCTTTATTTTCTTTACAAAAGGATACATCTCTTTTACCGCAATTGCGTATAATGCAAGCTGGCGGTCCTCATCAAGGTACTTTTGTATCGGAAGCGAGCCTGATGTCTTGTAGTCATGAATCTCTATTGTGTCTTTTCCGACAAGCGCCAGGCGGTCTATGTATCCTTGTATCCTGTATATTCCTTTGGCGTCAAGATTGAGGAGAACTCTCATCTCAAGGCCGAGCGTCTTTGTGTGGTTGAACGGCTTGTGGCGGTTGTAATAGTCTGCAATGTATTTCTCGCCCATCTGCCGGTAGTTTTCAGCACCATATTCCTTGCGGACAATCCGGATGTTGTCGTTCCAGCCTTTTTTCCACTTTTTGTTGTATTCCTTGAGCAGCTCCTCAAGCGTGTCTGTCTTGTTGTGCTTCACATCCTTGTAGAGCTTTTCCAAGACCTCATGGACAAGGGTGCCCATAAATGCCTCGACTGTTGTTATATCCTTCTTTATCCCGTTGAGGTACCTTAACTGGAACTTGAACGGGCACTGCTCAAAGCATGACAATCTTGAATGAGAATAGACAACCATACGAAAAATTAATCCCCGTTGCTTTTATAGGTTTGGGGAGGTGTGTGCCGAAAAGAATCATATTATCTTCTCTTCAGAACAAGATATGCGTAACTCTCAGGCACATGCCATTAATGCGGGGCGTTCAAGAGCTAATGGTATGCTGATTGGCCTTACATCTTCGCCCAGTTTAAGCGTTAGAAATATCCAAAACAACCCGTCCCGGTACTCTGTTTTTATTTTAGCATCAGTCATATTTTTTAGCAGCTTTTTTGGGATTTTCCACAGTTTGTCAGGATTCATAATCTCAATTGCAGTTACCTGATTGTATTTATCCACATCTATAATAATTTCGCCAAGTTCAATGCTGGCTTTGGCAGGCTTGTTTTTATGGACTATTAAAAAATTTGATTCATAGTCATATTTAAAGTGCGCTTTTTTCATTGTATCCACAAACTATCTTAGTTTTGCTTTCCTTATAAGTTTATCTGTTTTCCTGGTAGTGTGAAATGCGGTTATAATGTTTATCTTGTTTTTTAACTTTTTATGCGTTATGCCAACAACAAGTTTCTTTCTTTTATTTAACTCAAAATAAATCCTGTAAGAATCATCATGTTTTGAACGGCTTGGATAATTTTTGATTTCAATAAGATTTATAGGATTATCCAGATTATCTAAAACTTCACTCATTGTAACATTATGGATATTTTCAATTTTATTCTTTATGTCTGCCTTAATCTTAAAATTTTGTTTTTTTGTTTTTTTAAGAAGTTTTTTGATATGTTGTGTATCCATAACCAGTATTTGTATTTAAGTATATTAATATAATCGACAGGGTGTTTGCATTATTTCGGGATTTTCAACTATAGTTAATGCCGTTAATGAATGGACAAACATAACCAAAAACCAATAGGCCGTAACCTGTATGGCAAAGACATTAGTTCGGGCACATAAGTGGCATGAAAAAGTTATTTCTTTGTCTATATTAATTGATCTAATAAAACAAAAACCAAATCCCAAAAAACGCATCCTGCACTGGCTCATTTCCCCCCGAATAAACAATTCCAAAATTCCCATAAAATAAATCAGTGTGCCGAAAAGAATCTTTGGCCTTTAGGAATGCATACTATTATGAATAAAAGCGATTTTTTTGAATATTATTTGCGGGATATTCTGCGAAACACACAAAGATTTATAAACATCAAAGACCATAAATAGGATACCTCGTAAGACTTTAGAATGTTTGATTTTAATTTGTTTTGAATCTATTGTGATTCATGTTTAGGTTGTTTGTGTTTTTTGTTTTAAGTATTCATAAAATACAAAAACCGTATTTTAAATTTGCTTATGTTCATAAAATGGACATTAAAATGAACATACATATTTAAGCTTTTGGGTGAATAAGATAACATCAAATGTTTAAACTCATGGGGGGTAAAACATCTTAGAAGTAGTGGTTATATCTCGGTGGATATATCAAAAAAAAAACGCTAAAACGCTATGGAGAGGATGTTAAATGAGTGCCAAAAACGATTGTTGTAACGACCAAAGCTGCGGTGAAAACTGCAAGTGTGTTTCTAAAAAAATAAAATCTAGTTCTTTTGTGTTTATATCGATGTTTCTTTTCATGTTTCTTTTCGCCTCTCCAGCGTTAGCTACGCATAATAGTACTGCTGATCTCCAGCCGGAATGGTCGGCTGCGGGAATGAACATGGATTATACTGTTGAAATATTTAATTCTGCGGGAAGTGATCCAATTGATGAGGTCCGGATTTTCAGGGCATTCAATTATAGTGATTTTGACTGTGAAGATAAAACAGGATGGGAACTTATAGAAAATCTGACATGGAATGATCCAGATATTGGACTTACAAAAATGTGCTGGTATTATACATTAGATTCCAACAACAATATTCAAGGTGGTTCCAGTACTCTTTTCGAATTTTCAGCAACAGTTCCTGAAGAGGGTTGCGACCATAAATGGAAAGCTGAGACAAGGGATGAAGAAAGCTCAAGTCAAGGTGATTGGCAAATAATTTTTGATTATACAAGTGTTGATGATGAGGCACCAAGCATAAGCAAGGCAATAGTTGGAGCACAATCAGGAGATTGCCCACCAGGAAGTGGAGAAGAATGCTGGGTCACCCAAAGTACAGAGATACA
>DAOVNB010000190.1 GCA_030630425.1 archaeon
TACATATGATTTATATTACTGGTGCAATGATACCAATGGTAACATAAACACAAATTCAACATATCATACCTTTTCAGTGTCATCGCAAGCTTCATACTGCGGCGATGGAATATGCAACGGATGCGAAACATGTTCGTCATGCCCTTTTGACTGTGGATCATGCGGGTCCGGGAGCAACTGGATTTTCATACATCACCATACTGATGAAAATGAGACAAATGAAACTAATATGTCCATAATAGAACCCATGATCGATAACATGACAGATAATACAACGATTGAGCAGGATCTCGATAGAACCCGGGCAAAAGAAAAGATTGATGAAGTCAAGTCAGGGCTTAGGCAGTATGATGAGAAGGCAAAGGAAAAGATAATAGAAGCGGAAACTGCTTTCAGCAACGGTGACTATGAAGACGCATACAAGCTGGCAGTTGAGGCAGAAAGACTGTTTTTTGGAATGGATACGGAAAGCACAACAGATGATGATAAGGAAAATCCATGGATTGTGTATCTTGTCCTGTTTTCTCTTTTAGCTGTTGTTCTGTATGTGGGTTATACATCTGCACCGGAAATTATTGGAAAGCTAAAGGCAGGCATAAAACTTAAAAGGCAATAACTCTTGCAGGCATAGATATCCGGTAAGAATGCTTAATTCCGTAGAAGTTCCTCTTACTGTGGGAGATATGTATCTTGGGGAAAACACATCGTGCGCATTTACATGCTATGTATTTGCAGCGGTTCGTGCGACTACAACCTGCGGCAGTTCTGCTGAGTTTAAAGGGACGCCTGAAGGGTGCTAGACACATTTAAAATAATCTTTGGTTAAATACATTTATGAAACTCAAAAGATTCTGCCCTAAATGCGGTGTTGAAGCTGAAGAATTGATTAATGGGCTTTGCCGAGACTGTGCTGAAAAAATAAAACCGACAATTGATGCTCCTGCAAAAATCACAGTTCTCGTTTGCGAATGCGGGCGGGCGGCAGAAAAGAACAAATGGATAAAATATGAAAACATAACGCAACTAATAAACTCCATTGTTATTGAAAACATAAAAATGCCAAAAAAAACAAAAATTAATGTTGATTTTGAACTGCCAAAAGAATTTGGGGCAACCACGATTCCTGTTTCTGCGGCTTTAAAAGACATGCCTCAACATGCAAAAACAATAGAATTTGTTCTTAAAAACACCACCTGCCCTGCATGCTCACGAATACATGGCGGATATTATGAAGCAGTAATCCAGATACGGGCAAAAGAATCGCTTAAAGAAATATATGAGTTCTTAAAAAAAGAGATTGATTCGGGCTCTAAAAAAGACAAGCTTTCCTTTATTGTAAAGGAAGGTATTATAAAAAACGGCAAAGACCTTTATGTCGGCTCTTTTAAGTCAGCTAAAAAAGCAGCTAAAAAAGCGGAAAGTATTTATAAGCTTTCACGCAAAACAAGTTATGCTGATTTTGGAATGAAAGACGGCAAAAAACTTACAAGAGCAACAATACTACTTAAGGAATGATTTTATGGCATATTATAAACGACCGCAAGACACGGGAGAAGTAACAAGAGCACGAGTCCCAAAAGATGGCGAGGTTTTGGGCATTATAGAATCAAAACTCGGTTTTGGGCGGACAAATGTTGTATGCTCTGATAAAAAAATACGCGTCTGTGCAGTTCCCGGCAAATACAAACGGAGAATCTGGCTTCATATTGGAGATATAGTTCTTGTAACGCCGTGGGAATTTGGGGGCGACAAAAAAGGGCACATCATCTACAAATACAGAAAAGGCCAGGTAAACTGGCTTAAAACCAATAAATATCTTGATGAACTGGATGTTTGACTGATTCTTTAAATCAAAACATTTATCATATGCGCTGTGCAAACTAGACAACATGGCATACACGCGAAAAGATGCAGATGATAGAAAAACTGTTGAAGGGATACTTGACGGGCTTGCAGTAAAGACAATTGATAAGCTTAAACAAAAAGGTGCTTTCAGTGAACTTATCGGAGTATTGAAGGAAGGAAAGGAATCGGTAATTATTCTTGTAACTGATAACAACGATAAAAAAATAATTCTTAAAGTGTTCAAGATAACAGCATC
Source organism: archaeon (assembly GCA_030630425.1). GTDB lineage: Archaea > EX4484-52 > EX4484-52 > EX4484-52 > B79-G9 > GLR112. The sequence goes on from DAOVNB010000190.1 coordinate 2,102, forward strand.
TAATTTCAAGAACATGCAGAAATACATAAAAGGCGACAGGAGATTTGCGAAAACAAAGCCTACAAAAAGGGCGATTGTATATACCTGGTGCAGAAAAGAATACGCAAATTTATTGAGGATGTATGATGTGGGTGTTTCTGCCCCAAAACCACATGCGTTTCTTGACAATATGCTTGTAATGGATTATATCGGTAATGGAGATATCGCACCCCAGCTCAAAGACACGGAAATTGAAAAGCCAAAAGAAATGCTTGAGAAAATAATACACCAATATGAACTAATCTACAAGAAAGCAGGCATGGTTCATGGAGATTTGAGCCAATACAATATTCTCGTATTTGACAAGCAGCCAATCATAATTGATGTAGGGCAAGGTGTTCTAAAAGAGCAGCCAAATGCGGGTGAATTTCTTTTAAGGGATATAAAAAACATA
>DAOVNB010000005.1 GCA_030630425.1 archaeon
ATACACTATGTGTGAAGCACGAACTCCCCCTTTTGTTTCTTTTCCTAAAAGAAAGAAGAACTTAAACTCAATTGAACTTAACAAGGAGTTATACGCGATAAATTGAGTATAATTCCGCCAAGAGCCTATTGGTTATTTTAAAGAAAAATTATTCGTTTTCTCGTTGTATTGATTCGAGCATGCTTACGAGATTCCAAATTTCTGTTCTTGAGAATGCGGCGATGTTGGGGTCGTTGCTTGCTTCTTCAAGGAGGCTTGTGACTGTTGAAAGCTTGACTGAGTCTGTTTCTTCCTCTTTTTGAAGAATTTCTGCTGCTTCTGCTATCATAGCTCTTATATTTCTTGGTATTCTTCGGTCTTCAGACATTTCAAGTACCAAAGGAATAATATCTTTTATTTCGCTCATAAGCACCACCTCTAACAAAAAGAATGACTGTTAACTTATAGGCTGTAAACTCTTTTTATAGGTTTGCCTTAATTCAATGGTTTTGCCTTGCTTTTGAAAGTTTCTTCTAATTTTAGAAGGAGCCGGTTTTTTACTTCAAGAACGCATTTCGGGTTTTTTCCGTTTGCGGATGCTGCGAGCTTGTGGCCGCCAACACTTCCGCCAATAAGGGATTCTGCGGGTTTTAGTATTTCAACAAGGTCTGTTTTATTTTCAAGGTCGTGGCGCATTCTGGCGCTTATGCGAATATCATTGTTTTTTGTGTTTATGACAATTGCAATGTCTGCGGCAGAACGGACAAGTGCTAATGCAATTTGTGACTCAAAAGAGCCTGTTCTTGAAAAAGCGACAACAATATCTCTTATGCGGTATGAATCTATCCGCTTGAATGATTTTAATTTAGCAATTCTTGATGAGATGTCTTCCTGAACTGTGAGGGATGAAAATATTTCGTGAAGTTCTGTGTATTCCAAAAGTTTTGTTATAATCTCTATGTCTTTTTTGTCTGCAATTCTAAAAAAAGCAGTATCTGCGACAATGGCGCATAAAAGGAAAAAAGATATTTCTTTTGTTATTTTTGTGTCAAGCTCATTCAGTATTTTCCATACAATGGTGGCTGTTGCATGTGCGGTCATGTCTTTTAGAACTGCAAAAGCGTTTTCTTCAAGATTGCCTTTTTCATGGTGGTCAATGACTGCGAGTTTTGCAGTGGCAGGTATTTTAAAATCGCCAAGCTGTTCTTTTGATGAAACATCAACAACAATATAAATTCCGTATTCTTTTTCAAGGGCCTTTAGAATCGGGTATGGGTATTTTTTCAAGATGTTTGCGGACTGTCTGGATATTCCTGCGGGCGCTAAAATATCGCATTTTATTCCTGTTTGAAAAAGCCCGCGTGCAAGCGCTATGGCGCTTCCGATAGCATCAGGGTCTGCATTGTGGTGGACAAGAATTGCAGCGGTTTTTTGTTCTAAAAGCACATCCATTAGTTTTTTCAATTCTTTTTTCTTTTTGCTTGACAGGCCTTTTTCTTCTTTGTTCAGCCCAAAAAGGGCTGTGATTTTTTTGTAGTCTTTGTGCTCCTTGTTTGCATAGAACCCGTTTTTTCCTTCAAGAACAAACCTGTCTTCAACAAATTCGCTTATGTCTTTATGGCATACAGAATAGGCAACACCGGAATCTATAGACACCTGCCTTATTGAAAAGTTTTCTGTTTTTAGTACTATTGGAAGTATCCGTATCTTTGTTTTTGAGCCTATGATATTTTCTATCATTTGTGAGAATTATACGCAATCATTAATAAAGGTATCTATTTTTAGATAGGGTGTTTTGTGTATTTTTAATTGCGTATCACCCACGGGTGCAATAAAAATCATCTCGTTTCACTCGAAGCTTTTCAGTTTTGCTGAAAAAGCTTGAAATCCGCCAATTGAACATAAATTTCATGATTTTTAAATCATTTATTTGAAATTCACCCCAAATTATAAAAACAATATACGCCATATATTATGCATGGTTTCTAAAAAAGATTTAAAGAAAACAGCAAAAAAGAATGCTGAAGAGTTAATATCGGACATGAATCTAGATGTAAAGACAATTGCTATTCTTTTGCTTGTTCTTGTAGTTGCCGTGCTTATTATCCCGGAAAAAACAAGCGATGTTTCAAATAATGATGTTTCTGATATTGTGCAGGCGCCAAAACAGAAACCAACACCAACAAAAACTCCGGAAGTCCCAAAAGAGCCAACACCTTCCTTTAAATTTAACGGATTGAAGTGGAGCGGTACTTGCGGGGTAAGCGAAACTTCTTCTGTATCGTTTCTTTATGAATCTGATTTTGACGGCAAGCTTAACTGGAACGGGTCGGATTTCACAATATCTAAAAGTGCAACTGAGAGGCCGCTTGTAAGCAATCCTGAAGAAGGGGAATATGCGTTTTATGTAACGGATAACACCGGCGCAAAAATCTATGAGTCTGTGGCCGTGTTTTCAAAAGCAAAGGCACAGGTATCGGGAGACATTGTGTTGGATTCACCAGTTCTTTATGAATACCCTTCAGGACTTAAAGATTATGGCGTTGACATAACTGCAATAATACAAAATACAGGAACAATGCCCGGGTGCGTGTATGTCAGCGGGAATGTGGGTACAAAAAATATCGGAACCAAATGCAGTTACTTCTCTGAGCCGGGAACAACAGAAGAATACACTTGCAATGCGGAATTAACTTTAGAGCAGGGAACTTATGATTATAGAATATTTATTTCAGGTCTTGAGGGTGCGTTTGTCAGGACCGGAAGCGTTTCTGTTCCTGTTTAATTTATTTAACAGTAACCGATTTTGCCAGGTTTCTCGGCTTGTCAGGATTAAGCCCGTTTAGGACTGCAAGATAATAGGATAATACCTGTATGGGTATTATGTTCGCAATGGGCGATGTCCCGTTAAGCTCCGGCACTTTTATGTGGAAGTCAAATGCTTCGTTGTCTTTTGGGCTTATGCCAATTACAAAAGCCCCTCTTGCCTTTACTTCCATGCAGTTGGATATCATATCGTTAAAAGTCTCGTCATTCGGCGCAAATGCAATTACTGGAGTTCTTTCTTCAATAAGGGCCATAGCCCCATGTTTTAGCGCACCACCTGAAAATGCCTCTGCATGAATGTATGATACTTCTTTTATCTTAAGAGCCGCCTCTTCTGCTGTGGGGTAGCTTAATCCCCTGCCAATCAAGTACATATGTTTTGTATCTTTCAGGCGCATTGCAAGATTTTCAAGTTTTTTTATTTCTGTGTCTGAGGTCAATTCATCTACTTTGTCTGCTGCGTATTTTAACCATTCCCTGCCCCGATTGAGCCTTCCTGTAATCGCATATGCCAAAAGATGCAGAATCGCAAGCTGGGATGTGTATGTTTTTGTTGCAGCAACGCAAATTTCGGGCCCTGCGTTCATAAGAAGTGAAACATCTGAAGTTCTTGCAAGGCTTGAGCCCATTACATTTACAATAGATATTATTTCAACACCTTTTTCTTTTGCTGCCTTTACTGCGGAAAGCACATCTGCCGTCTCTCCTGATTGCGATAGGGTAATCATAAGTGTTTTTGGTGTCAAGAAGTTTTTGTAGTATTCGAATTCTGAGGCATCGGCAACATTTACATGTTTTCCTGCGTGCTTGGAGAACATATATGCTGCGGATTTTGCAGCGTTAAGGGAGGTTCCTGCAGCAACAAAGAAAACACCAAAACCTTCGTTGATTTTTTTGGCAAGCCCTTCAAGAACACTGTCTTTTTGGGCAAGCGCATTTTTTATTGTCTCTTTTTGCTCTTTTATCTCTTTTATCATGTAATGCTCAAAATCGCCTTTTTTTGCCTGCTCTATGCTCCAGTCTACACGGTGCTCTTTTTTTTCAACAACGCGCCCGTCAAGAAGATTATAGAACACTGGCTGGTCTTTAAGGATAACAAGCTCGTTGTCATCCACAAAAATAACATCTTTTGTGTGCTCTATAAATGCGGGAATGTCTGATGCAACGAAGTATTCCTTGTTTTTATGGTCGACCCCAATAACAAGAGGCGAATCTCTTCTTGCGCACACAAGGTCCGGACAGTCTTTGTGGGCGCAGACAATGGCAAAACTTCCTTTAATATCCGCTAATGCGCTTTTTACAGCAGTTAAGAAATCTGTTGTTTTTGTATATTCTTCAATAAGATGCGCTATTGCTTCGGTATCTGTCTGTGATGTAAATGTGTGGCCTTTTTGCTTTAGAATATCTCTGAGTTCCTGGTAATTTTCAATTATGCCGTTGTGGACAACCGCTATTTTCATATCTGTTGTTGTGTGCGGGTGCGTGTTTTCTTCTGTGACTTTGCCGTGTGTGGCCCAACGGGTGTGGCCCATACCGACGCATCCTTTTGCAATTTTTTCTTCATGTGCTGTTGCATCGGATATTTTTCCTACTTGTTTGAATACTTTGAGCCCTTCGAGGTTTTTGATTGCAACGCCCCAGGAATCGTATCCACGGTATTCAAGCCTGGATAGGCCTGAAAGAATTATATCTGCTGCGTTTTTAGAGCCTTTATAACCGATTATTCCGCACATATTATTCGCCTAGATAAAATAACCTTAATTAGTTTGGCAATATATATAAACTTAATTGAAAAACGCAATCAAGCGCTATTAAATTAATTATAGTGGTTTTCGTTACCATTTATAAAGTTTTTTGGAAAGATTTATAAGTTTTATAATACCATTATAAACTAAGTTATAATTAATGTGGTGGTAATGATGGCAAAACTCATGAAGGAAAAAAACAATCAGGCGTTCATAAAAGATGTGAAGATAATTGAGAATTCACAGATACTTAAAGGGCTTTTTAATGATTCCCGTTGGCAGATTTTAAAGATTTTGGCCGAAAAGCCGGCATATCCTGCACAAATTGCAAAAAATCTTAAGATGCATGAGCAGAAAGTATACTATCATATCCGCCAGCTTGAGGCAAGCGGGCTTGTAGAGGTTGTGCTTAAAGAAGAGCATTCAGGCGCGCTTGCAAAGTATTATTCCCCAACAGCGTATGCTTTTGCGCTTGAGCTTCCGGGTGGTGATGAGAGCCTTTTAAGTTCGCCAATGAAAGAAGAGCACAAAAAATTCAGTGAATTTATGATGCCTTTTATTTCGGGCGGAAAATTCAATGCGAACATAGTTGTCGGTTCCCCGGACCCCCATGGTCCGCACCAGGTCCGCGCACGTGACGGGCATTATGCAATTGAGCTTGCGATGTTTCTCGGGCCATATGCTGTAATGCCAAAAAAACAATTCGTGTTTTTAGATACGGATGTAAAATCACAGAAGAGTTACAATGAAAATCTTATTGTGATTGGCGGAGTGCTTACAAATATGATTGCAAAGGATGTAAACAAAAGCCTTCCTATTTACTTTGATGAAGAGATGTTCCCTTACCGGACGATATTTTCAAGAAAAACAGGAAAAACATATTCTGAAGAAAATATCGGGATTATTGTAAAAACTGCGAACCCTAAAAATCCTGAAAAATCAGTGCTTATTGTTGCGGGAAACACGCACTGGGGCACAAAAGCTGCAATAAAGGCAATAACAACTATGGCTGACGAAGTTTTTAAGGATTACAGGAAAGAGGACTCTTGGGGTGTGATTGTGCAGGGGTTTGACCTTGACGGCGACGGGCGGATGGACACGATAAGGATTATTGAATAGGGGCGAAGAAATAAAAATGTTTGAAAAAGTATAATCATTATTAATGATTGGTTGATTTTATGTGCCCGATAACTGTTTATAAACCCACTTCGCAGAAAATATGTGATGTGCCTATTTGCGCTAGCAAGACTGTTTGTGAAATCAATCCTGATTTATGTTATACTTACAGAATGTGGTGTTTAGAACAAGAAAAAAAGAAAAACACACCCGGTATAGAAGTACCAAAAAATGCGATATATCATGATGGGCGCTTATTGTATTGATTTATTGGTTTTTATCCTTTTCATCCCAGTCGTCAGGAACAATAGATGTTGCAATGACCACACCACCTACAATTACAAGAAGGACGACAAAAATTATGATGAATGTATTGGAAGAACCGCTTGAAGGTATTTCTTCGCATTGTTCTTCATACCTACAGTCTGAGCAGTCGCAGGATTCACCCAAATCGCAGAACCCGTCACCGCAATAGTTTTCAATAGATTCTTCTGTGTCTGAGTTGTCTTCAGGCGTTGATGCCGCCTGTAATACTGTTACAGATGTTTCTATTTCGTCTGCTTCTGTCTGAAGTGTGTCAAGGAGGTCTTTTGCTTCTAAATATTTTTCTGAGGCGTAAAGCGAATCCAGCTCATTTATGCTTGCCTGCAAGCTTTCAAGAGATTCTTCAACATCGCCAATATATGTTCCTTCTTGCTGTAGTGTGAGTATTGTCTGATGCAGGGAAAGCCGTAAAGCGTTAAGATACTCAATATCATCTGCAAAGTCATCAAAAACAGTTACAATAAGGGTTGTGGAATAATCGGCATCATTAATTGTCAGGTTTATTGTTCCTGTGTATGTTCCGTCATCTTCGAATTCGTCCAGTTCTATTTCGATGTGTTCTGTATCGCCTGCGGGTATTTCAGGCGTGTAGGTTCCTATAACATAGTCTTTTAAATCTCCTTCAATATCTGCGGTGATGTTTTTGATTGCATATGTTCCGTTGTTTTCTATGGGAATTGTGATTGTTTCCTGGGTTTCTGTAAGAATCTCGAAATTGTGTTCAACATCGATTACAATGTTTGATGAGAGGAGAACATTTAATGAGATGGGAAGTTCGTATGTCTTGTCAGATGTGCTTATCTCAATAGTGCTTGTAAGCGTGCCTAACGGCATATCATCATCAGGAGTTATGACGATGTAAAAGTATGTATCCTCGCCTGCAGAGAGAGTTTCATCAAAATCGTCTGTGTCTAATGAAACATACCCTGTCAGGTTTTTAACATCAATGTCGATGCCGTCTATTGCGCTTCCTTCGTTTGTGATTGTTATTTTGGTTTTAACTTCATCAAGAGAATCTATATCTAAATCAATACTGTTTGGAGAGAATTCAAGATCTGTAGTAGTAGTTGTTGAATTTGTTACTGTAAAATATTTTGATTTTGTATAAATAATATCATATTCATCTTTAAGTTCAATATCTACACGGTATTCTCCTATGTCTGCATCTGAATCTATATCAAAATATGCTTTTCTGTATTCATTTTCAACGGTTGTGTCCTCATTTTTGACTGTCAGCAATTTGTAGTTCTCAGGATCAGCGAATGTGAATTCCGCTTCACTTGGAGCGACAGCTGTTGAATTTACAAGCGCAGCACTTACAGATACTGTTTCTCCACGGGAATATATTTTCCGTATGTCTGTGATGTCAATGCTGTATTGCGGGTTTGCGTAGAAATAAGCGTATTCGTTATATGTATAGCCGGTTGAATGTGTTATTGTGCTTTGGATACTGTAATATCCTGTCAGTTTGGGAACTGTAAAATTTTCTTTGTAATTGTTTGTCTCATTAAGAGTTATCTGGATTTCTGTGCCGTTTGGATACTCTATTGTTGTGTCAACATCTGTGATTGCGCCATAATGTAATGTATTTGTAAGCTCAATTGACAACAATTCTTGGATTTTGGGCGATGTTTCGCTAACTGTAAGCGTTGCATAAAAAGGACGCGCCTTGTATATTGTGTATGTTCCTCCCAAAAAGTCGCCTGTGCTTGTTTCTTTTGCGATGAAGTCTATTATGCCTACCGGAATATCTACAGGTATTTCAAACCAATCATACCAGTAAGTTGAATATTCATCCAGCGTTATGTAATTGTGTGCCTGGTCGATTATTCCGCCGGTTGTGATGTCCCTTACAGTGTAATATATATCCGCGTCAAAGGAATAATATGTGGGGCTAAAATCTCCGGTATGAAGATACTCAATATTCATCAAAATTGAATTTCCGGGAGAAGCATAATAATCATAATAATAGGTTGATTGCTTGTGAAGTATGTTTTCTGCCGAATATACAGAAACCGTAGTGATGTCCCTGTGCGTTTTTCCATTGTTGGAATTAAAGCAGGACGCGTTTATTTCAACAGAACCTGTTGATACTCCGTCAATAATTCCGCAATAAATATTTGGCTCTGTTGCTTCAAGGCCATAGGTTGAGAATGTTTCATTCAGTGTTGAAAAATACCCGGTTTTGGATGCCGCACCGTATGTGTATTTGTAATTTACCTCAAAATCGCTGCTACACACAGAAAAATCTGTCGGGACACAAAGAATAAAATCCGTATTTTTGGTAAAATTAGCGCCATAAGGTATTTTTATTGTGTTGCTTTCATCTATGAGTGTTTCATCAAGAACTATTTCTGCATTGGCAATTACAGGAATAAGCAACATTAAAATAATGAAACTAAACAAAACTTTGTTCATAAGATATTTTTAGTTGTCTCGGTTTATATGTTTTCCTTCAATTACGAGAAGAGTTTCAAAAAACAGCCTTTTTTCTGCAAGTATTTTAGCGCGAAATCCATTTTTTTCAAGAAAATCGATTGTTTTTTTGTGTTTGCCTAAAGAAGAGTCAACAACAACAATCCTGCCGCCGTCTTTTATGTGCGCAATTGCTTGTTTTAGAAATCTGTCAGTCACTTTTCTTCCATCTGCCCCGCCATCCCATGCAGCTGCAATGGGCTCGCCTGTTTTTTCTTCTGTAGGCACATAAGGCAGGTTGAAAACTATTAGGTCAAATTTTCCCCTTATTTTTTCAAAAAGGTCGCTTTTAAAGATTTTGACATTTGTGATGCTGTTTAATTCTGCATTTTTGCCTGCAAGCCTGACTGCCGTAGGGTTGATGTCAACACCAGTTACATGTCCTGCTATTTTCGCAAGAAACAAAGACACAATACCGGTGCCAATGCCTATTTCAAGAACAGTGTCTGTTTTTTTTGCGTTTATGTTTTCAAGGAGAAGAAAAGTATCGTCATCAGGCTCATAGACATCTTTACAGAATCTTATTTTAAGCCCTTTGTATTCAAACATGAACATATGTTAGAAATAGAAAAAATAAAAAAAGAAGGGCATTTACATGCCCATGTCCATACCGGGAGGCATTCCGCCACCCATTCCAGGAGGCATACCTCCACCACCGGCACCGCCTGAAAGCTTTGATGCTGCAATTACATCGTCAATTCTGAGAATCATCTCTGCTGATTCTGCAGCGGATGAGATTGCCTGAGTCTTTATTTTCAGGGGCTCTATGACATTTAATGCGTTCATGTCCGTTATCTTGCCCTCAAAAACATTGATTCCTGTTGTCGCATGTCCTGCTTCGTGTTTTGAGCGCATTTCAACAAGCATGTCAATAGCGTCAAGGCCTGCGTTTTCTGCAAGGGTTCGAGGAATTGTTTCCATTGCGTTTGCAAATGCGTTTATTGCAAGCTGTTCCCTGCCGCCTACAGTGTCTGCGAATTTTCTTAGCTCTTTTGCGATTTCAGCTTCCGGAGCGCCACCGCCTGCAACTACTTTTCCTATTTCAAGCGCTGCTGCAACACCGCCGATAGCATCTTCTACTGCACGGTATATTTCTTCTACAACATGTTCTGTTCCGCCACGGACGAGCATAGATACAGATTTTGGGCTTTTACATTCCTGTACGAAAATCATTTCATCGCCGCCGATTTTGTTTTCTTCAACAAGGCCCGCAAAACCCAGATCGCTTTTTTCAAGGTCATTCAAGGATGTTACGATGTTTGCGCCTGTTGCACGGGCAAGAGCGGTCATGTCTGATTTCTTGACGCGCCTTGCTGCCATAATACCTTTTTTTGCAAGGAAATGCTGTGCCATATCGTCTATTCCTTTCTGGCAGAAAAGAACGGTTGTTCCTGAATCAACGACTTTTTCAACCATGTTTTTAAGCATTTTTTCTTCCTGCTCGACAAATGCCTGAAGCTGTGCCGGGTCGGTGATTCTAATCTGTGCGTCCGTTTCTGTTTCCTTCACTTCAAGAGCCACATCAAGAAGGGCGATTTTTGCATCTTTTACTGTTGCGGGCATTCCTGTGTGCACTCTCTCCTTGTCAACTATTATGCCTTTAACAAGCCGGGTCTCGTCAGTTGATGCGCCTTCTTTTTTCTCTATTTTTACATTGTCAAGATCAATTACGACTTTTCCATTATTTGTCTCTGCAACTGATACAACTGCGTCAACTGCGATTTTTGCAAGAAAGTCTTTTGCTGCTTCAGCACTTTTTCCGGTCATTGCAGTCATTGCGATTTTGTTCAATGTGTCTTTGTCGTTGATAGTGACTGGTGCTGCAATCTTGTTTACAACTTCAAGTGCTTTTTCTTTTGCAAGCCTGTAACCACGGGCTATTACTGTTGGGTGGATGTTTTGGTCAATAAGTGTTTCTGCTTCTTTTAGAAGGCTGCCTGCAATTATGACGGCGGTTGTTGTTCCGTCACCCACTTCAGAATTTTGGGTTTTTGCGACTTCTACAAGCATTTTAGCTGCAGGATGCTGGACATCCATCTCTTCTAAAATTGTGACGCCGTCATTTGTAATTACAATATCTCCAAGAGAGTCTACAAGCATTTTGTCCATGCCTTTTGGCCCTAAAGTTGATTTCACTGTATCTGCAATTGCTTTTGCAGCAGCGATATTTTGTTTTTGCGCGTTTTTGCCTGTGTCTCTTAAAGCACCTTCAGGCAGTATAAAAATCGGCTGTCCTCCGCTAGGTTGTCCGTTCATATGTTTTCTCCTCCTAAAATTTCTTTTTTTCAAGAATCATGAAACTTCGGTGAGATCACCGACTTCAGTCGGTGATTTAAGTTTCACGCTTTTCAACGCCTTCCTCTGCTGGCTATCTGCGAAAATCAAAGATTTTCGAGACCTCGCAAATCAAAGATTTGCAAGGAAGCCAGCAGCTTACGGCGATTGAAAATGAATATGTTTATGTGCGTATACAGAATTTGAATTAAAGTTTTATATATGTTTCTTTAAGGTTTTTGAAATTCCTTTTTGTTGGCTGTTCTTTTAAAAATTTTCAAGGACTTTTGATTTTAGCTGTTCTGCAATGCCTTTGTTCTTAAGAATTATTACGGTTATGTCGTATTTTTGTTTGAATATTATGTTTGAAAGGGCGTTTAAATCCATATCAGGTACCGTTTTTGCGGCGTGTATTTTTTCAATCTTTTTGTTTAGTTCTAAGGGAAAATATATTTGTATTGCGATATCGTCAAAAACCACAAATTCGTAATTTACATCCATAGAAATACCCATTTTTGCAGGATATCCGAGTTTGTTGAAAAATTTTATACACCCAATTTCTGCAAGGCTTTTTGCGCCAAAAGACATATAAAATCGTGAGGGATTAATTATTTTTTTTAGAAGAGAATAATTGTTTTCATTTAAAACAATGGGCCACCACGCATGTGTCCAATAAGAACAGCATGTGATGTCTTTTCTTTTTTTATCCAGGAGTGTTTTTTCAAAAAACAGTAATATGAAACGGTCCAGATTTGCGATGTTGTCAAAATGAATGGACTTTATTTTACTTTCTTCAATCAGTTTCCAATCGAATGATTGTAGTTTATTGACATAAGTATTTTCAAGTTTTGTTGCGAACTGTTGTATGTTTCGAATCCAGTCTATGTTGATTTGGTATTCTTTGTTATTTTTTTCAAGAACGCCGGTTTCTTCAAGGGACTTTAAGGTTTTATGAACTGATTGGTATGTTATATGGGTTTTGTAGATTTTGCGCATCTTGTTGTGTATTTTTCTTGCAGTCAATGGCCAGTGAATGCTGAGCAAATAAATTATCGTATCTTTTGTTGACATGTTTTCCTGTGTTCCCGCCAATAGATTTTCGTAGACCACGACATATATTGTTTTTTAATAATTTTAAACCTTTTGGTTGATTTTTTTTAAACCGTCAATATATCCGTTCTTTTGATTAAATAGCCTTATTGCAGATGGACCTTGGGCTTGGTGGGAATCTGTGGGTGTTTCGCCCGCGAATTTTGCGGGCGAACCATTCGTTTCATTTAGAATGAGCAGTTGGCTGAAATGGTTTAACCAAGTATATTGTCATCAACAACATGCATGCCGTCTTTTTTAATTTCTAAAGGAAAAACGCCGTGTTTGTGATTTGTTCGCCGCATCTTTCTTACTTCTATATTTCTGAAAGCCCCTTCACCAACGCCTGTGTAGTAAAGCACAATGACCCCGTCTGCGATAAATTCCTCTACTCCGAAACGGGACAGCTTCTTTTCGTGGTCTTCGGGAATCTCTGCTGAAAGGACTGTTGTTGCTCCGGATTTTTTCAGGCTTTCGACAAGCTGGTAAAGCTTTTTTCTAATCTTGTATTCGTCGTTTATATACATGCCAAAAAGAGAAGTTGAATCAATCGCTATTCTTTTAAACCCGTTTACTGTAATGAGGTCCGCAATCCTTGTAGATATATCTGAAAGCTCAAAAGGATCAAAATATTCGCATTTAAAAGACCCGTCTTTTTCAAAGCGCTCAAAATCCCAACCGTATTGTGCGGCATCCCCCTTGATTTCTTTAGGTGTTTCTTCAAGGGTTATAAAAAGGCCTTTTTCACCTTTTTGTAGGCCATCCCATAGATACTGCGATAAGAATGTTGTCTTTCCTGTTCCTGTTCCGCCGGAGACGAGAATAACAGAGCCTTTAGGTATGCCGCCGCAAACAAGTTTGTCTAATCCTTTGACACCCATAGTTACTCTTTCATCTTTTGTTATGCTTTCTTCTTTTGTTACTTTTTCTGCCATACTATGTTATTGGATAGAACCTGTATATAAAATTATATTTCCCGCTCAACAAGAAAATCAATGAATGATTCGAGTGTTTTTTTTGCACTTGAGTCTTCAAGAACGGTTTCTGCAGCAACCCATGCGTCTTTTGCAAGTTCATGCGCCTTGTTTTTGGCGTATTCTATGCTTCCCTGTGCTTTTATGATATCTATTGCTTCAGATATTAGTTTTTCATCTGTTGTGTGCTTGTTTAGAATTTCAATTAATCTTTCTTTTTCGCTTTTGTTCGCTTTTGAGATGGTGTGTATTACCATTAAAGTCCTTTTTCCTTCAGTTATGTCATTCCCGTATGTTTTTCCGAATTTGTTGTCTTTCCTGTCTGCTGTTATGTCGAGTATGTCATCCTGTATCTGAAAAGCGACACCAATGGCTTCTGCCATTGCACCGAGTTTTTCTTCCTGCTTATTACTTCCTTCTGCAAAAACAACTGCAAGCTTTGCCGCCATCCGAGATAGTGTTCCTGTCTTAAACGCGCACATCTGCAGGTACTCTTCTTCGGTTATGTTTTCTTTTTTGCCCTTATGCCAATAGATATCTGAGCCCTGGCCATATGCAAGGTTTATCATTTCCTGACAGTAGACATCATATGCCTTTGCTTTTGTTTCGAAGGATAGGTCCTTTTGGTCTATAAGTGTTTTTAGCGGAAGATAATACATGGCATTTCCTGCATTTACTGCAACATCGACGCCGTATTTTTTGTGCGTTGTTGGCTTGCCGCGCCTTAAATTTGCACTATCCTCGACATCGTCAACCATAAGTGTGCCGTTGTGTACTACTTCGGGTATTGACGCGAATTTTTTGAGTTTTTCAACATCCCCATCTAAAGCTTCGACTATAAGAAGAAACAATGCCGGCCGCCATCGTTTGCCCCCACGGTCAAGCAAATCCCATATGGGTTCATGCACTGCTTTTTTGGCTGAATCTATGCAGTGGGTGAAACGCGGCTTTCCGCAGATGTTATCAATTGCGTTTTTATCTGGGTTCCTCGGAATCTGTGTTTCTATAATATTATCTATCTGCGGTTTTTTCTTTTCTAAATAGTTGATTATGTCTTCCATATTAAACAACTCGTTGTGGTGTGCTTTTTTGAATAAGATAATTTATAAGTCTTTATAAGTTGCTGCAACCATATATTATTTATGGTGTTTGAAGCGCTTTTAAAGTCAAAGGATGTTGAAAGAAGCCCGTGGGAGATGCTTTTCTATGGCATTCTTGTGACCACTGTGTCTTTATGGGTCGCGTATTTTATTTTTCCGTCAGCAGCGTCGGTTGTTTTTCTTTTTTTGATCACAATAGCCGCTTTTCCTGTAATGTATAATGTATTAAAAGATGAAGAGGATGAAGATGAGCAGCTTGCAGGGGTCAGTAAAGGATTTTTTGAGCGCCACAACAAAGTCATATGGGTTTATTCCTACTTGTTTTTAGGGATTATTGTGGGCGCTTCCTTTTGGTATTCCGCGCTTCCTGAAAGCTATACAAATATTATGTTTTCCCAGCAGATATCAACAATTGCATCCATTCAGGGGGTGACCGGGCATACAGCTTATGGCAGCAGTTTTTTCCCGATACTTTTTAATAACCTTAAAGTCACATTCATCGCATTTGTGATGTCTTTCTTTTTTGGTACGGGCGCTCTTTTCATAATAAGCTGGAATGCTTCGGTTATTGCTGTTTTTTTAAGCAGGACCGCGTTAGAGCTTTCACATGCAGGCGGCTCCCTTATAATGGGGCATTTTGCTGCATTCTTCTCAATTGCGCTTCACGGCATACCTGAAGTTGTTGCTTATTTTATCGCAGGGATTGCCGGAGGCATACTATCTATAGGGATTATCAGAGGCACGCATGATGCCGCAATAACCAAAGATGCATTTTTACTTTTTGGCGCATCTGTCGCTGTTCTTGTTTTTGCGGCTGCAATTGAGGCGTTTGTGACGCCGGTTTTGTGAGTATTGCGTATGACCACATTAAATAGGTGTGTTGTGTGAAATAAAGTTCGTAAAACTTGTTTTATGCGTAATAAGCCGCGAGGAGATATAAATGAAAGTAAATAAACCTTCTGAAAACGAAATAGAAAAGTACTTAAAAAAATGGGATACACTTGAAAACTATGTCCTTCAGGAAAGCAGTTTAAAAAAACTATTCTCGGTAACTTATCCTTTAAATACTGATATGGACAATGTTTTAGTAAAAGTCTGTTCATTAAATGATTTTTATAGTACAAATATATTTTCACCGTTTATTATCGCAAAACACATTTTATCTCTAAAAATTGACGAACGCCTTCAGAATGAAGACTTGTTATTAGTAAATGATATTGCAAAAGTTAAGGTAAATAGAAATAAAAAAATTAACTTTTATTC
>DAOVNB010000053.1 GCA_030630425.1 archaeon
CACGCTTTCAGTGTGTTTCCTTTTTGGTGCAACTGCTTATTTTTTAGGGTTTTCAATCGCTGTTGGTGGTTTTCTTGCAGGCATAAGCCTTGCGGTTTTCCCATATAATCTAGATATATCGAACCGAGTCAAATCACTTAGAGATTTTTTTACTATACTTTTTTTCGGCTCTTTGGGGCTTGCAGTATCTTTTTCAAATATATCTCTGCTCGTAATACCAATAATTGCATTTGCTGTATTTGTTATTGTCGGTAAATTTTTGATTATTTCAATCACAAGCTCTGTATTCGGATATAAACGGCGGGTTTCTATATTTGCAGGACTTTACTTAAGCAATGTGTCTGAATTTTCGTTAATTCTTGTGGGTGTCGGATACGGGCTTGGCCATGTGTCTTCAGAGCTTGTATCAATTGCGACAATTCTTGCATTACTTTCTATTACAGTCACAAGCTATGCAATAAAATATGACGAACGCATACATAAAGTAATTCTGCCATTTTTCGCTTTTGTTGATAAGCTAAATATTTTCAAACAAAATTACAAACTCTCAAATATAGAGGGTTCTGAAAAGAAACTAAAAAATCATGTAATTGTTGTTGGCGCGCATACCATGGGGCAGACAATAATCGACAGACTCAAAGCAAGCGGCACATTATTTGTTGTTATTGATTATAATCCGGAAATTATCAAAAAATTAGCCGCCGCCAACCAATACTGTATTTATGGAGATGTTGCGCATTTTGATGTTCTTGAAGATGCGGGAATAAAACACGCCCGTTTGGTAATATCCACAATACCTCGCATGGAAGACAATGCAATCCTTATTGAGCGAACAAAAATGCTAAATCCCGATGCAAAAACAATACTTACAACCACAACAATTGAGGAGGCATTAAAATTATATTCTCTTGGTGCGGGATTTGTCATAATTCCAAAACTTGTTGGTGCTGAGCGGGTCGGCGGATTTCTTAAAAATATTTTTGATAAAAAAGACAAAACTCTTGAGAATATAAGGCGATACGAAATAAAATACCTTAAACGAAAAGAAGATGAAAGGTACCTTGAGTTCTACGAGCCGGAATACCTAAAAGAGCTTAAAGAAAAGATTGACCAAAAATAGCATCTTTTATTGCTTCATCCACGGGAAATAATATCTAAGACTTCTATTTTGTCGCAGTCTTTCGGTTTTTCTTCTAAAGTTGCAATTGTTCCGTTTAATTTAATTAGAACGGTCTCTGTGTTTATGCCTTTTTGTTTGAGTATGTCTTTTAGGGTTATTCCTTTGATAAACGGCACTTTTTCTTTTTTTCCTTTGCGCAAAAATTCTAAAGACATACAGAAACTTACAAAAGCAGTTTTTTATTCTTTTTTCTTTTTTATTGTGTATAGTTTCACAAGGTCGGAGAATGAACGCTCTTCCTTTACCTTGTCTTTCAAGAATGTGTTTAAGTACCTGTGGACTGTGCTTTTGGATATCTTAGTCTTTCTTGCAATCTCCATAGTCCATAAGCCTTTTTTATTGTTTCTTAACGCCTCTATTATCCGCTTTAATTTCTCGGGATCCGGCCCCGGTTTTCTTCCCATAATAATCACTTCAAAAACTCATGGTGGAATTTATGCAAATGAAACTCCTCACGATAAAGATATATCAAAAATTTTGCAATTATCAAAAGTGTTAAAACCGATACCATTGTTTCTAAAACACCCATAACTGTATGTTTTTCGAGTATAAACGCAAAAGCCGCGCCAACTGCGGGCGGATGGGAGTTTTTTGTCTCAAGCATAAAAATTGATGTTATCGATACGGCCAATAGTATCGCTATTGTCTGATTGAAAAAAAGTGCTGTTACAAAACCCATAATTGTTGCAAAAAAATAAGCTAAGATAACTACTCGAAGTTTTGCTGCGCGGATGTCGGGATAATCACAGATTATGTATGCTGATGCGCCAAGAGAAGATATAAGTACAAGACCGCTTATGCCTCTATTAAGAAACATAAATAAAATACCCATAGAGATGCCCGTAATCATACTTGGGAAAATCTTCTCTTTAATCCATTGCTTCATAACATAAATTTAAGGTGAAACCAGAATAAAAAGGTTTTGTATTAATCTTTATATTGTGGAAACAACAAACAAACAAACATGCAAAAACTAACAGAGTATGAATCGCGAAAAATTCTTGAAAAATACGGCATCGCGCTACCCCAAGCAAAGCTTGTCAAAAACAGGCAGGATGCTATTCTTGCGGCAAAAAAAGTGGGATTCCCATGCATCATGAAAATAATAAGCAAAGACATACTGCACAAAAGTGATTTTGGCGGTGTGGTCGTAAATATAATGACGAAAGATGAAGCAAGAGATGCATTTCTAAAAATTATCGAGAATGCTAAAAAACAAGTGCCTGATGCAAAAATTGATGGGATTCTTGTTGAAAAAACTGCTTATGGTGTAGAGTGTATTGTTGGCGCATCACAGGATCCGCAATTCGGTCCTGTTTTGATGTTTGGCCTTGGAGGCATCTTTGTGGAGGTCATGAAAGATGTTTCTTTCCGCCTAATCCCTGTTGAGAAAAAAGATGTTCGCGAAATGATAACTGAAATAAAGGCATATCCCCTTCTTAATGGCGCTCGCGGGCAGGCCGCAGTAAATATCAAAGCAATTGAAGACACGCTTCTTAAGGTATCCAAAAT
This sequence comes from archaeon, assembly GCA_030630425.1. Taxonomy (GTDB): domain Archaea; phylum EX4484-52; class EX4484-52; order EX4484-52; family B79-G9; genus GLR112. The sequence goes on from DAOVNB010000053.1 coordinate 2,693, forward strand.
GGTCAAAAAAGAAAAAATAACAGAGCTTGACATAAACCCATTGATTGTAAATGAAGATGGGGCTGTTTGCGCCGACTGCAGAATGATTTTGGGGTAACTTCGAAAAAGATTCTAAAAAATCATGAAAATTTTGGTAAATGGGGGCATTTTCAAGCTTTTTTATTGTTTGTGAGATACTTTATATACAATAAAAATACGGCGAAATTCAGCTGTTAATCTGAAAGCACTGCAGTTGCTTCAATCTCTATATCTATTTTATCAATTGGTGATAATGCCTGAACGGTCACTCTTGCCGGTTCTTCACTGTCTTTGAAATATTCGCGATACACATCGTTCATCGCATCAAAATCTTTCTTGACATCTTTCATATATACAACAACTTTAACAATATTGTTCATTGATGTTCCGGAAGATTCACATAATAATTTTATATTCTCTAATGCTTTTCTTGTCTGTTCTTTGATATCTCCGCCAATAATTTTATGGTCTTTTAAGCCTGCTGCCAACTGGCTTGAAAGAAACAGGAAGTTTCCAGCTTTGACCGCATGATTAAACGGGCTTGGCGGTTTTGCAATCCCGTCAAATTTGACGATTTCTTTTTTCATAAGTTCACAAACAATTTTTAGGTAATAAATGTTAAAAACTTCATCTCCACACACCACAAAATCATTAAACATATTAAAAAATTTAAACAACGAAAAAGAGACATGTTCCAAAACAAAAAACAAGTTGCTCTTACACGGCTTGACAAAGCAAGAAAAGAAAATCTTGTTGATGTTGGTGTCATGCCGTTGGTTGATGCAATAAATAAACGACCTTCTTTTTATACGACCTCGTCATGTTTAGGCAGAATTGTTATTTCAGAGTCCCCTGAAAATGACCGAAAACAAGAATATGTGTGGCTTGGAAAATGGCACAGAAAGGTTACAGTTGATGAAGTAAAAACAGCCATTTCTAAACATACAAAAAACACGCTTTGGTTTAGAATGGATCCGTTAATACTCCATATCTGCTGCAACACAATTGATGATTCCGACCAACTTCTTAAATGCGCCAAGAAAGCAGGCTTGAAGCGAAGCGGTGTAGTGCAAATAAAACCCAGAATCATGGTTGAGATTATGGGTGTAGACGTTGTTTGTGCGCCAGTTTTTCGCAATGTTGATGACGAATTAATTGAAAAATTCATTGATGTCGCAAACACCCGTTTTGATAAAAACATGAATAAATTAGAACTATTTAAAAAAGAACTAGAGTTGTTAGATAAGTAACAGTTGTTACCAAAATTACATATTCTGTATATCCGTCGTCATGTCAACATCAGTTATGTCGAGATTGTTTTTACATTTTGGACATATATGCTCTTGTTTTTTCTCATCCCAGAAAAGAATTGCGCCGCATTTTTTGCATACTACTGTTGGCATTTTGTTCACTTTCTTTTTGTGTTGTTTGTGCGCCTTGAAAATGCCGGAAGTGTACTGTTTTTTTTCACATCAACACCGAGCAGTTCAAGAATCGCGTGATGGTGCTCAAACGGCTTAAAAATGTTTTGTGTTGAAGAGATAAACTGATCTACATTATCCATATACTTGCCCCATTTTTCTTTAAAGGATACAATAAATGTTTCATAGGATGCCATATCTTCGTGCAGTGTTATCATGACTGCGGTTTTCCCGGAAAACCCATTGCCCCGCGCACTAAATAATATTTTGGGATTTGAAATCAGGTCATGAACCACCCGTTCAACAACTTCCTTTTTAGAATAATCATTCCATGTAAATGTTGTTACAACAACTAATTTTAGCCCTAGTTTGTCGAATGAAGGCGTTGCGTGATAAGATTCAATATATTTTTCCCGCTCCAGTTTCTGCCTAATTCTTGTAACTGTTGGCTGGCTTATTTTTCGTGCCTGCGCTATGTGTTTGTCAGGTTTCCTGCCACTAACTAAAAGCTCTGCAAAAACTATTTTTTCCCGATTTTTTAACATGTGAACATAATATGGTTATGAAAATATATATATCTATTTGTATAGTTTAAGAACATATTTAATCAATTTTGAATTTGTAAATACTTATTTTACTTTTTTTAGGGTTTTAATGTTTTAATGTATTCTAAATAAACGATAAGGTGTATAATATATTCATTTCGACACTCTTTTTTGTGCTGTAAGTATATATACCCTGAGCCCCATAGAGTATAACGGGCATTAAGACAAAAAGAGAATAATGCCTCAAGTAGAATATATTTAACCAATCTCGGACGGGGTAGAAGACAAGCTTTCCGCGAAGCATTCGTGTATAAAATTATCTTGTGTATCTTTCTTCCGTCCGAGTCCAAGTACCTTTTTTGTTATGTTCTATATGTTTTCATATTACTTTTTATGTTTTTGAGAATGTATTTTTTAAGCTCGTCGATGCCTGTTTTATTTACAATAGATGTCTTAAAAATTGGACACACTAAATTAGATTCTATAAATTTTGCATACTCTTCATCCAAATCATCTATTTTATTTATGCATGCAATTGTTTCAACCCCGAAGTCATCATATATGCTTTTAAAAAGCGCCAACTGGTCTTTGGGATCCTGTGCGGTTTTTGATGCATCAAACACAAAAAGAACAATGGATGCAATATTTTTTATCGCAGAAATTGCTTTTTTTTCAATAGCGTTTCTCTTTTCTTGCGGCCGTTCAAGAAGCCCGGGGGTGTCTACAACCTGAATCCTGTTTTCAATATATCCTAAAAGAATGCCTTTTGTTGTAAAAGGATAATTTTGTATTTTCGGCTTTGCTCCTGTAAGCTCCTTTAACAGAGAGGA